>JBIKMY010000087.1:0-7374 GCA_044358945.1 Rubrivivax sp. | reverse complement strand
CCAGGCGGTTCTCGATCCGGGTGGCGCCGTCGCCCGCCCCGCCCACCACGCGCAACAGGGCGCCACGGTTGTCGCGCCCCCACAGCACCGACTGCGGCGCCAACGCGTTCGGCCGGAAGCGGCCATAAGCGTTGACCGTGGGCACGCACAGGGCTGCCAAGGCCGGCGCGTGGGACAGCAGGCCCGCCAGCCACTGCGCCCCCACGGCTGACAGGGTGTGCTCGGCATCCAATACCGTGCTGCCGGTCGCAGGCTCGTCCCGGACGAAGGCGTTGCGGCCCGTGGCCTGTTCCACCAGGCTGTGGTGCAGATGCCAGCCGCTGGACATGATGTTCGGAAAAGGCGGCCGGCATACGAAGCTGGCGTGGTAGCCGGCCCGGCGCAGGGCCTGGCGCACGCCGTTGCGAAACAGCACCATCGCGTCTGCGGCGACCAGCGCGTCCATGACATCGAACACAGCCTCGAACTGGCTGGGCCCCAGCTCGATCTCCAGCGAGCGCAACGGCAGGCCCAGCCCCTGGGCCGTGGCCTGCACGATGCGCAGGGCCTCCTCGGCCTGGTCGCCCCACTCCTCGCTCAGCAGGTGGTAGCCCGGGTGCAGCATCTGCACCGCCGGGGGCTCATGCGGCCAGGCGGCGGCCATGGGGTCCAGCCGGGGGTCGGTGATGCGGTAGATGTGGAACTCCACCTCCAGCCCGCAGCGCAGCCCATAGCCGGCTTCGCCCAGCGCCTGCAGCGCCCGCCGCAGCACCCGGCGGGTGTCAAAGGGCACCGGGCGGCCGTCCGCAAACCAGGCCTGCGCCAGCAGGGCGCCCGTGTCCGGCGCCCAGGGCAAGGTGTGGAAGCTGGCTGGGTCCGGCAGCAGCATCAGGTTGCCGGCGAACTCGAAGCCCGGCAACTGGTCCTTCACCGCGGCGTCAAATACCGGCCAGGCGGTGCGGTCGGAGGTGTCCTTCAGCAGCATGGTGCCCACCAGGCCCACGCCGCTGTCCAGCGCGTCCTGCAGCGCCTGCACCATCAGGGTCTTGCCACGCATCACGCCATGGGTGTCGCACCAGCCAATGCGCACCCGCTGCAGGCCGCGCGAGCGCACGGCGCGCAGCACCTCCTGCACGGCGGCCTCGCGCCCCGGCTCGTCGGGGTGCGGCGGGTCCGCCGGGCCGCATCGGGCAGCGAAGGTGCTCATGGTGGCGTGGCGTGAGGAAGACGCGGGCGGGCTGGGCAGGACATCCGCTCACTCTAAGGCGCGCGGCGGGCCATCGCCATCGTGGCAACTACGGTGGTCATGAACCGCCGCTTCACAGGTCCGCCAGCGCGCAGGCCACCAGCGCCTCCACGCGCGACCGGTCGCCCAGTTCCTGGGCCAGCAGCACGGCCAGCTTGGTGAGCATCAGCTCCGACCGGCCGGGCGGGGCCTGGTCGATGGCCTCGGCCAGCAGGTCGTAGACGCTTTCAAGGTCGGACAGGGTCAGGCCGGGCATGGCAATCCTTGGAAGGTGGGTAAACGACCAGCGGGGCCCCGTCCGCAGGGGCGGAACAGGGATACAGGGGTCTGCGCAGTCGGTTCATGTCGCATGGCCCAGCGCCCGGCGAAGCGCCGCCTGCAGCCGGGGCGGCGTGAGCGCCAGCGTTCAGGGGCGTGTCCAGGTAGTCGTGCGGGCGCGAGGTGCGCCAGTGATACAGCGGACGCACGAAATCCTGCGTGAGCGACAGCGACAGCACCGCGTCGCGCAGCAGCCGAAAGCCGCGCGTGGGCGGCGTCATGAAGCGTGTGCTCTTGCCAGCCTCCTGCACGATCTCGCGGGCGGCGGCCACGCGCTCGTGGCTGTAGCTGGGCATGAGCGCGGGGCCCGCGCGGCCCTGCACCGTGGCGGCCAGCTTCCAGGCCAGGTTCTGTGCATCCTGCAACCCGGTGTTGGCACCCCGCACGCCGAAGATGGGCAGCAGGTGCGCGGCGTCACCGGCAAAGGCGATACGGCCATGCACGTATTGCGGCAGGGTGAGCGCGCGGGCGGAATACACCGAGCTCCAGTCCATCTCCCACGGCACGCCGGCGTGCCCGATCATGGCCAGTTGGGCGTCGATGCGCGCCTTCAGCGAGGCCGGCTCCAGCGCCTGCTCGGGCGTCTCGTCAGGCGGCAGCTGGTAATCGATACGCCACATCGCATCGGGCTGCCGGTGCATCAGCACGGTGTTGCCCGGGTTCCACGGCGGATCGAAGAAAGCCAGGCGCTCGGTGGGCAGCGGCAGGTCAATACGGATGTCGGCGATGACGAAGCGGCCCTCGTAGGCCGCCCCTTCCAGCTTCAGGTCGCAGGCCGCGCGCAGCACCGAGCGGGCGCCGTCGGCGGCCACCACCCAGGGCGCGCGCTGCACATAGGCCCCGGTGGGCGTGTCGATCTCCAGCGTCACGCCCGCAGCCGCGTCCGCATCACCGGACCCCGGGTCGTGGGCCAGCAGACGCGTCACCTTGTGCCCCCACCGCACCTGCGCGTGCGGAAACGCCGCCAGCGCGTCCAGCAGGTACTCCTCGACGTAGGGCTGCTGCAGGTTGGTCATGGGGAAGAAGCGGTCGTCGTCGCGATGCGGCGCCTCCATGCGAAACACGCGTTGCCCCCGGTAGAACGAGTTGCCGAAGCGCCAGGGCAGGCCCTTGGCCGTGATGCGCTCGGCCACGCCGGCCTGCTGCAGGATCTCCATCGAGCGGCGGGTGAAGACGATGGCGCGGCTGCCTTCACTGACCTGCAATTCGCTTTCCAGCACCGCCACGCGCACGCCCTGCCGGGCCAGACCCAGGGCCGTGACGAGGCCGATGGGGCCGGCCCCCACCACCACCACCTGCAAGCCCGGGTCCGCCACGGCCGGCGCAGGCGCATGCACCCGGTAGGCGTAGTAGATCGACGGCCTGGGCTCGGCTGTGGGCTGGTGCATGTCGTGAACGAGAAGGGGGAGGCAGGCCGGAAACTTGGCGGCGTTTAGTAAGTATTCTGACGATCAGAATAATGATATTGTGGGGCTTTCACCCTAGGGCAATCCCTGACATGGCTGATGCACGCGACCCCGCAGTCCCCGACATCGAAGCCCAGCCCGGGCACCTGATCCGCAGGCTGCAGCAATTTGCGGTCGCCCTGTTCATGGAAGAGACGCAGGGCCTGGACCTGACGCCGGTGCAGTTCGCCGCCTTGGCTGCTGCGCAGCGCCAGCCCGGCATGGACCAACGCACCCTGGCGGCCACGATCGGGTTCGACACCTCCACCACGGGCGGCGTGATCGACCGGCTGGAAAGTCGCGGCCTCATCCAGCGCAATACATCGCCGGACGACCGACGTGTGAGGCTGATCAATCTCACGGCCGAGGGCGCGCACATGCTCAGTGCCGTGACCCCTGGCATGCTCACCGCGCAACAACGCATCCTGGATCCCCTGCCCGAGGCGCAGCGGCGTTCCTTCATGGACATGCTGGAGCGCTTGGTGCGCGCCCATCAGGACGGGCGACCTCCACCCCCGCAGCGCTGAGTTCCGTATCGCTGAGTCCCGCATGCAACTGAGCTTCCTCGGCGCGGCCGACACGGTCACCGGCTCACGCCATCTGGTGGAACTGGGCGGGCAGCGCGTGCTGCTGGACTGCGGGCTGTACCAGGGCTTCAAGGTCTTTCGCGAGCGCAACTGGCAGCCGCCCACGGCCCCGATGCTGTCGGCCGACGCCGTGGTGCTCAGCCACGCGCACCTGGATCACTGCGGCTGGTTGCCGGTGCTGGTGAAAGCCGGATGGCGAGGCCGCGTGATCGCCTCGCCGGCCACACGCGACCTGGCCGAGGTGCTGTTGCTGGACAGTGCCCACCTGCAGGAAGAGGATGCCCGACGCGCCAACCGCTACGGTTATTCGCGGCACGAGAAGGCGCTGCCGCTGTACACCCGGGCCGACGCGCTGAAGGCCATCGCACGCATCGACACGCTCGAGCCCGGGCAGGGTCGTCGCCTGGGTCAGGTAGAACTCGGATTGAGCCCCATCGGTCACCTGCTGGGCGCCTGCGCCGTCACCCTGACCCATGGCAAGGAGCGGCTGGTGTATTCAGGCGACATCGGGCGCCAGCAGGACCTGCTGATGCCCCCGCCGCAGAAGCTCACCCGCGCGGACGTGCTGCTGGTGGAATCGACCTATGGCAACCGCCGGCACCCGTCAGAGGACTCTGCAGCCCGGCTGGCCGCTGTGATCCGCGACACCGTGGCACACGGGGGCTCGGTGCTGCTGCCCAGTTTTGCCGTGGGCCGCGCACAGGCCCTGCTGCTGGTGCTGCAGCGCCTGAAGGCCACCGGAGCCATCCCGCGCGAGTTGCCGGTGTTCCTGGACAGCCCCATGGCCACGCAGGCCACCGAGTTGTACCTGCGCCACCGCAGCCTCATGCGCATCAGCGCCAGCGAAGCCCGCAACCTGCTGCAGGGCGTGCGCGTGACCGCCACCGCCCAGGCCTCCATGCGCCTTTCCAACCTGCGCTATCCCTGCGTGATCGTCTCGGCCAGCGGCATGGCCACCGGCGGGCGCGTGCTGCACCATCTGAAGGCGATGGCACCGCAGGCCCGGCACCACATCGTGTTCGCGGGCTTTCAGGTGGCAGGCAGCCGTGGGGCCCGCCTGGTGGGCGGCGAAACCGAGGTGAAGATCCACGGCGAGTACGTGCCCGTGCGCGCCAGCGTGACGCACCTGGAGGGTTTTTCGGGCCACGCGGACAGCGACGAACTCATGGCCTGGCTGCGCGGCTTTCGCAAGGCGCCGCGCCAGACCTACGTGGTGCACGGCGACCCCCAGGCCAGCGATGCCTTTCGGCTGCGCATCCAGGAGGAACTGGGCTGGTCGGTGCACGTGGCCTCGCACGGCGCCACTGTGCAGGCCTGAGGCGACAAGGCCGGCGTGCAGCCGGCCTCGCAGGACAAACGCAGGAAGATGCCGTCAGCAGCGATCAGGCCGCCGGCCTCTCGGCGACCTTCTTGGCCGGCTTCTTGGCGACCTTCTTGGTGTTCTTCTTGGCCACCTTCTTTTCGGACTGCTTGTCCGCTTTCTTCTCGGCCTTCTTCTCAGCCTTCTTTTCGACTTTCTTTTCTGCCGCAGCAGGGGCCGGGGCGGGCGATGCCGGCGCGGCGGCCTGGGCGAAAGCGCCAGCGCTGAAGGCAGCGGCAGCGAACAGCGCGATGATGGACTTCATGGGGAACCCTTCCGATGTGGACAGCCCCGACACAGGACCGTGTGTGGTTTCAACGCACCCCGACGGGTGTCGTTGACAGTTTCCAGTGTTCTCGAACTCGACGACACCGAACTTACACAAAGACGCCCTGGCGCATCCACTTGGTGGCCACCCACTTCTCCCCCGCCAGGACGGGCGCACCGCCATGCAGCGTCTTGGTGACGGCGTGCGGCCGGTCGTAGCTGAAGAAGACGGCGCTGCCGCGCACCGGCGCCACCTCCAGACCCACATCCGGGAACACGGTGGCCCCGCCGCGATCCGGGGTGTTCAGGTACATCACCAGGGTACCCACACGCTGGCCGCCGCGTTCCAGGATCTTGGGCGTGCCGGGCTGGGCCGGGTCGAAGTAGTCGTTGTGCGCCTTGTACTGCGCGCCCGGCCGGTAGCGCAGGATCTGCAGGCCCTCTCCGCGGTCCAGAGGCCAGTTCACCAAGGTGGCGATACGGCGTTCGATGCGGTCGATGAGTGGCGTCTCACCCCGCTCGAAGAACATCCCGTCGCTCGTGCGTGCGGCGTGGACCTCGCTGCCCCCGGTGGCCGTGTCCACGGTCTCGGAGCGGGCCAGGCGTGGGGCGGCCTGCGCCATCAATTCCTCACACTCCTGGTCGGTGAGCAGGTGGCCGAAGATCACCACGCGCGGCAGGCGCAGCGACATCACCACCTCCACCGGGTGGCCATCCACGACGATCACGTTGGCACCCTCGGCGATGGCCGGCTCAGGCACCAAGGAGCCGCCCGGCACCGGCTCGCGCAGGCTGGCCAGGTGGCCGCGCAAGGTCTGCTCCATGGCGTCCAGCGCCACGTCTTCATGCCAGCCGCTGGCCACCATGGCTTTGACCACGTCTTCAGGCACACAGCCGGCTTCAGCCTGCGCAATGATCCAGCGACGCAGTTCGGGCGTCACCTGCTGTACGGGGGTGGAGGTGGAGGTGGACATGTCGACTCCTGGGGCAAGGGCTCTGGCTGCGTGGCTCAATCCGCCAGGCGGCGCCGGAAGACCAGACGATCGTCGGTGCTGATGCCGGCGTCCAGCGCATAGCCCTCGGCGTCAAAGGCGCGCAGCGCCTGGGGGCTGCGCGCCTTGTGCTCGATGGCCCAGCGACACATGAGGCCGCGTGCACGCTTGGCAAAGAAGCTGATGATCTTGTACTGGCCGCCCTTCCAGTCCTCGAACTGGCAGTCCACGACACGGGCCTGCAGGCTCGCGCGTAGCGCCACCTTGGCATATTCCTGCGAAGCCAGGTTGATGACGGTGGGCGACTTGTCCTGCGCCAGGCGCTCGCTGAGGTACGCGGCCACGGTGTCGCCCCAGAAGGCGTACAGGTCCTTGCCACGGGCGTTGGCCAGGCCCGTGCCCATCTCCAGACGGTAGGGCTGCAGCCGGTCCAGCGGGCGCAGGGCGCCGTACAGGCCGGACAGGATGACCACGTGCTCCTGGGCCCAGGCCAGATCGGCCGTGCTCAGGGTGTTCGCGTCGAGGCCTTCGTAGACATCCCCGTTGAAGGCCAGCACCGCCGGCTTGCTGTTGTCGGGCGTGGCCTGCGGCTGCCAGGCGGCATATCGGCCCACGTTGAGCGCGGCCAGGGCGTCGGACAAGTCCATCAACTCGGCGACCTGGCCGGGGGTCTTGCGGCGCAGCACGTCCATCAGCTCGGCCGCCCGGTCAGTGAACAGGGGGTCGGTGGCCTTCTTCGCCACGGGGGACCGCACGGGCGTGTCGTAGTCCAGGGTCTTGGCGGGGGACAGCAGGAACAGCATGGCAACAGAAGGAAGTGTGGCTGCGAGGCCTGGGGCTGAGAGCCTGCAGATTGTGGCGCGCGGAGGGTCACCTTTGGTGGCGAGGTGTCAGCGGAAATCCCGGCTGCGCGTGGCCAGACCCGCCAGCAGGGCCGAGTGGTCTTCCAGGCGCCGGGCCACCAGGTGGCGCACCTCGCCCTCGCACTGCCACACGCCGTAGACGGTGAGCAGGCGGCTGGCCAGCAAAGGCTGGCGCTGGGCCTGGGCCACCGCCGGCCAGACGATGACATTGACATGGCCGGTCTCGTCCTCCAGGGTGACGAAGACAACGCCCTTGGCGGTCTCAGGCCGCTGGCGGTGCGTGACCAGGCCGCTGGCGCGTGCCAGCCGGCCGTGGG
>JBIKMY010000086.1:0-7406 GCA_044358945.1 Rubrivivax sp. | reverse complement strand
CGTGCGAGGTGCCGGCCCTGGCGCTGCGGGCCGTGGCCGAAGGACGTTCCAAGCGGGCCGCCGAGCAGGACGCTGCGCGCCACATGCTGAGCCTGCTGCCGCAGAACGTGCCACCTCCGCCTTCGAAGGACATTGCATGACCCTCACCACCTCGCCGGCACCGGAAGGCGAACTGCACCGCCGCTGCGGGCTCATCGCCATCGTGGGCCGCCCCAACGTGGGCAAGAGCACCTTGCTCAACGCCCTGGTGGGCCAGAAGATCAGCATCACGTCGAACAAGGCGCAGACCACGCGGCACCGCATCACCGGCATTCGCACCCAGGGTTCCGCGCAGTTCGTGTTCGTCGACACGCCGGGTTTCCAGCTCAAGCACGCAGCCCCGCTGAACCGCACCCTCAACCGTACCGTGCTGTCGTCCCTGGGCGATGTGGACGCGGTGCTGTTCGTGGTGGAGGCCGGCCGCTTCGGGTTGGACGACGCCAAGGTGCTGTCGCTCGTGCCCGAGGACCTGCCCGTCGTGCTGGTGGCCAACAAGCTCGACGCCGTGACCCGCCGCACCGACATCCTGCCTTGGCTGAAGTCCATGCAGGAGCGACGCGCCTTCGCCGAGTACGTGCCCCTGTCCGCTCGCAAGGCGGCGGACGTGGAGCGCCTGCTGGCCATCCTCGAGCCCTATCTGCCGCAACAGGATTGGTTCCATGAGGAGGACGCCCTGACCGATCGCAGCGAGCGTTTCCTGGCCAGCGAAATCATCCGCGAGAAGCTGTTCCGCCTCATGGGGGACGAACTGCCCTACACCTCCACCGTGGTGATCGACAAGTTCGAGGAGGAGGGCGGTCTGCGCCGCATCGCGGCCACCATCGTGGTGGAACGCGATGCTCACAAGGGCATGGTCATTGGCGAACGCGGCGAGCGTCTGAAGCGCATCGGCAGCGAGGCCCGGCAGGAGCTGGAGCCCCTGCTGGATGCCCGCGTGTTCCTGGAGCTGTGGGTCAAGGTCCGCAGCGGCTGGGCCGATGACGAGCAGCACCTGCGTTCCTACGGCTACGAGTGATGGGCACGGCCGTCCGCCCGGTCCACCTGCTGGCCTACGTGCTGCACAGCCATGAGTGGAGCGAATCCAGCCTGATCGTGGAGTTGCTCACGCGAGAGCGCGGCCGACTGGCGGTGGTGGCCAAGGGCGCCCGGCGCCCGTATTCCCAGCTTCGGGCCGTGCTCATGCCCTTCCAGCCCATCTCCATCGCCCTGGGCAAGGCGCCCGCGGACGAGGCCGCCGACCTGTTCGCGCTGCGCCAGGCGGAGTTTCTGGGCGGCCAGCC
The DNA here is from genome assembly GCA_044358945.1 of Rubrivivax sp. Lineage (GTDB taxonomy): Bacteria > Pseudomonadota > Gammaproteobacteria > Burkholderiales > Burkholderiaceae_C > Rubrivivax. The sequence continues at coordinate 6,087 of JBIKMY010000086.1, read as the reverse complement.
CCCCCTGGCCGGCGGAGCGCTTTTTGCCGGCTTCTATCTCAACGAGCTGCTGCTGAAGTCCCTGGCACGGCTGGATGCCCACCCGACACTTTTCGATGCCTACGCGGCTACGTTGCCTGCGCTGGTGGGGGCCGATGACCCGCGAGCCCAGGCGGGGCTGCGCGCCTTTGAACTGCTCATGCTGCGTCTGATCGGCGTGCTGCCCGATCTTTCCGTGGTGACGGCCACGCAGCAGGGCGTGGTGCCGCAGCGCGGCTACGCCTTGCGTGCAGAGGCCGGCGTGGTGCCGGCGGCGCCTGACCTGCCGGAACCCGGCCTGCTGCCAGGTGCGGTACTGGACGACCTGGAGTCGGCCCTGGCCCTGGAGCAGCTGGATGCCCTGCAGCGCGCCTGCCTGCCGGCCCTCGGCCCCTTGCGCCACGCCCTGCGCGGTTTGCTGCATCATCACCTCGGTACATCCCAGTTGCGCACACGCCAGGTCTTCCAGGGCGTCCAGCGTCTGCTTGAAACCCCACCTCGTCTTGCCCGATGAACCCTCTCGTCAGCCCAGAAGCCTCCTCGGGGGACCGCCATGCCCCCGGTCTCACCGCCTTGTCGGTCAACGTCAACCGGGTGGCGCTGCTGCGCAACTCCCGCCCCGTGGGGATTCCGGACGTGGTGAGGTTGTCCACCATCGCCTTGGAGGCCGGTGCGGACGGCATCACCGTGCATCCCCGGCCCGATGCGCGCCATATCACCACCCAGGATGTGCGCGACCTCGCGCAGCTGATGACGCGCTGGCCGCAGGCGGAGTACAACCTCGAGGGAAACCCCTTCCACAACCTCATGGATTTGGTGCGCGAGGTGCGCCCCCACCAGGCCACCTTCGTGCCCGACAGCGTGGAGCAGGCCACCTCCGACCACGGCTGGGACCTGGCACGCGACGGCGAACGGCTGCGCCCCTTGATTGAAGAGCTGCACGCCCTGGGGGTGCGCGTGAGCCTGTTCATGGACCCCGACCCGGCTGCCATGGCGCTGGCCCGCGCCGTGGGTGCCGACCGCGTGGAGCTCTACACCGAGGCCTACGCCCGTGGGCACGGCACCGATGCCCGGCCGGCCTTGCTGGAACGCTACGCCGCGGCCTCTCGGGCCGCGCTGGCAGCGGGGCTGGGGGTCAACGCCGGCCACGACCTGAACCGCGACAACCTCGCGGATTTCCTGCGCGCCGTGCCCGGTGTGGGCGAGGTCTCCATCGGCCACGCCATCGCCGCTGATGCCCTGGAGTTCGGCATGGCCGAGACGGTGCGCCTGTACCAGCGCTGCATCCGCCAGGCCCAGGGGGCGGCGTGATCTACGGCATCGGCACCGACATCTGCGACATCCGGCGCATCCAGGCCACGCTGGCGCGGCGCGGCGAGCGCTTTGCAGAGAAGGTGTTGGGCCCGCACGAGATCGAGGTGTTCCGTCAGCGCAGCGCGGCTGTCCCACTGCGTGGCGTGCGCTACCTGGCCACGCGCTTCTCCGCGAAGGAGGCTTTCTCCAAAGCCATCGGGATGGGCATGCGAATGCCCATGACCTGGCGCGACTGCGAGATCGTCAAGGCGCGCAGCGGCAAACCCGAGATCGCCTTGCATCGTGAACTGGCGCAGTGGTTCGCGCAGCGTGGTCTGCGTGCCCACGTCAGCGTGACCGACGAATCCGAATATGCGGCGGCCTTCGTGGTCGTCGAGACTCTGGAGTGAGCCCATGACCTCCCCGCATTCCCTGCATGCCCCCGTGGTGCTGGACATCGCCGGCCCCAGCCTGGACCGCGAAGACCGCCGCCGCCTGGCCCATCCTTTGACCGGCGGGATGATCCTGTTCGCCCGGCATTGGGTGGACCGCAGGCAGCTCACGGCCCTGGTAGCCGAGGCCAAGGCGATCCGCCCGGACCTGCTGGTCTGCGTAGACCACGAGGGCGGGCGGGTGCAGCGCTTTCGCACCGACGGCTTCACGCACCTGCCGCCCATGCGCCGCCTGGGAGAACTCTGGATGCGCGACGCGCTGGCGGCCACCGACGCCGCCACGGCTGTGGGTTACGTGCTGGCGGCTGAGTTGCGGGCGTGTGGTGTGGACTTGAGCTTCACGCCAGTGCTGGACCTGGACCATGGCCCCAGCGGCGTCATCGGCGACCGCGCCTTCCACCGCGACCCCCGGGTGGTCTGCCTGCTGGCCAAGAGCTTGATGCACGGCCTGCTGCGCGCGGGCATGGCCCACTGCGGCAAGCACTTCCCCGGCCACGGTTTCGTGGCGGCGGACAGCCACGTTGATGTGCCGGTGGACCAGCGCTCGCTCAAGGCCCTCCTGGCCGACGATGCCCAGCCTTACGAATGGCTGTCCACCAGCTTGACGGCCGTGATGCCGGCGCATGTGGTCTACACCAAGGTGGATCCGTTGCCCGCGGGCTTCTCCAGTCGCTGGCTGCAGGACATCCTTCGCGGGCGGCTGGGCTTCACCGGTGCCATCTTCAGCGACGACCTGACGATGGAGGGCGCGCGCCACCTGGAAGGTCGCAGCTTGAGCTATGCCGACGCGGCGATGAAAGCCTTGCGGGCCGGTTGCGACATGGTGCTCATGTGCAACCAGTCCCAGGTGGACGGGGGCCGGGCCCTGGACGAACTGCTCGACGGTCTGGAGCGCCGCCAGGCCACCGGCCTGTGGAGCCCCGACGAGGACAGCGAAGCCCGGCGCTTGGCCCTGCTGCCCCAGACCCCGCCCAGCGCCTGGGACGACCTCATGCTCGAGCCCCTGTACCAGCAGGCCCTGGCGCGGCTGCCCTGAGTCCGCCCCGCGGTCAGGCAGCGTTAGCGCTGCCGCCCACCTCGAAAGGCAGCTTCATCTGGGAGAGGTCCTTGCGGGTCTCCACCAGCACCAGCGGGCCCTCGTCCACCACCACCACAGGCTTGCGCTCGCGCGGCACGTGCGCCGGCCGGGGCTGTGCTGCGATGGCAGCCTGGGCCGATGCGATCTTGTCAGCGTCTGAGTTGACCCACTGCAGGCCGGCACCTTCGGCGATCTGGTGCAACTGCGCCAGCGGCAGCACGTAAGGCTCCACCACAGCGCGCGGCGCCTGGGCGGGAGCCGGGCCAACGGCCTGGGCGGGCTCCGGCGTGGTTGCGGCGCTCTTCTCGTCAGCCGTCTCGGCCAGGGCAGCCGTGCCGGCGCCTTCCTCGGCTTCCGTAGGGACAGGCGGTTGCGGGGCTTCCTGGCGGTCCTGAGCCTGCGGAGCTTCCGATGGTGCGGCACCGTCTGCGAACGCGGGCCCTGCGGCCTGCGCCGGGGTCGCGGAGAGATCGGCGGTTTCCGCGGCCACCTCACCCTCGGGTCGACGTTCACGGCGGAAGCGGTCGCGGCCCCGGCCGCGGCGGCGTCCGCCGTCCCGGGCTTCGTCATCGGCCTCGGCGCTACCGGCCTCGGGGGCGGTGGCGCGTGCGGTCTCGGCGCCGGCTTCGGCCGCCGGGGCGTCCATGCCCGTGGCGGGGCTTGTGCCTTCTGCCGTTCCAGACTCCTCGGCGCCAGAGGCTTCGTCACGGTCGCGTCCACCGCGGCCGCCACGGCGGCGGCGGCGCCGGTTCTCGCGGTCGGCCTCGGCCGCCTCACCGGCGGCCTGACCTGCGGCGCCTTCGACCAACGAGGTGCTCGCAGGCATCAGGGCTTCGCGTTCGGTGCGTTCGGTACGTTCGCTACGGTCTGCGCGATCGCTGCGGTCGCCACGGTCAGCGCGGTCACCGCGCTCGGCCCGGTCACCGCGGCGAGGCCGCTCTTCGCGCGCTTCGGCCGACACGGCTGCGCCTTCGGCGGCGTCCTCGCGGCGCGGGCCGCGGCCTCGACCTTCACGGCCTTCCCGCCCTTCGCGTCCTTCCCTGGCGCCGCGTTCACCACGTTCGCCTCGTTCGCTCCTGTCGCCGCGCTCGGAGCGGCTGCCACGGCCACCGCGGCGGCCGTCCTTGCGCTCGCCCGTTTCGGGGGCCTCGGCTGACGGTGCTGGCGCGGTGGCCGGGCTGGCCATCGTTGCCGGGGCTGCTGCGGGGGCCTCGCTGCCACCGAACAGTTTGCGTACCCAGCCGAAGAAACCACCGCCGGTTGCGGGTGCTGTAGCCGGTGCTGCCACGGGCGCGGGGGCTGTAACAGGCGCAGGTGCGACGGGTGTGGCCGCCGTCGCGGTCGCGGGCTTGGGGGCGGGTGGCGGGGCCGGTTGATCGGGCAGCACGCCCTTGATGACGGGCTCCTGCTTGGCCTTGCCCTTTTCGCTGGCGTCGCGGCGGCGCGTGATGCCCACCTCGTCGTCCGGCTCCTCGATCATGGTGTAGCTGGCGCGGATGTTGTCCAGCCGAGGGTCGTCGTGGCGCAGGCGCTCCAGCTTGTAGTTCGGCGTCTCCAGGTGCTTGTTGGGCACCAGCAGCACGGTCACGCGCTGCTTGAGTTCGATCTTGGTGATCTCGGTGCGCTTCTCGTTGAGCAGGAAGGAGGTCACTTCCACCGGCACTTGCACGTGCACGGCGGCGGTGTTGTCCTTGAGGGCCTCCTCCTGGATGATGCGCAGGATCTGCAGCGCCGAGCTCTCGGTGTCGCGGATGTGGCCGGTGCCGTTGCAGCGCGGGCAGGTGATGTGGTTGCCCTCGGACAGCGCCGGGCGCAGGCGCTGGCGCGACAACTCCAGCAGGCCGAACTTGCTGATGGAGGAGAACTGCACGCGGGCGCGGTCATTGCGCAGCGCGTCGCGCAGGCGCGTTTCCACCTCGCGGCGGTTCTTGCTCTCCTCCATGTCGATGAAGTCGACGACGATCAGGCCGCCCAGGTCGCGCAGCCGCATCTGGCGCGCGATCTCGTCCGCAGCTTCCAGGTTGGTGCGGGTGGCGGTTTCCTCGATGTCGCCGCCGCGCGTGGCGCGGGCGGAGTTCACGTCCACGGCCACCAGGGCCTCGGTGTGGTCGATGACGATGGCCCCGCCCGAGGGCAGGTTCACCGTGCGCGAGAACGCGGTCTCGATCTGATGCTCGATCTGGAAGCGGCTGAACAGCGCCGCGTCGTCGCGGTAGCGCTTCACGCGATTGGCCGTCTCCGGCATCACGTGGTTCATGAACTGCTGGGCCTGCTCGAAGATGTCGTCCGTGTCGATCAGGATCTCACCGATGTCCGAGGTGAAGTAGTCCCGGATGGCACGGATGACCAATGAGCTTTCCTGGTAGATCAGGAACGCGCCCTTGCCCGCCTTGGAGGCGCCGTCGATGGCGTCCCAGAGCTTGAGCATGTAGTTCAGGTCCCACTGCAGCTCGGGCGCGGTGCGGCCGATGCCGGCGGTACGCGCGATCAGGCTCATGCCCTTGGGGTATTCGAGCTGGTCCAGCGCTTCCTTGAGCTCCTCGCGTTCCTCGCCCTCGATGCGCCGGCTCACGCCGCCACCGCGCGGGTTGTTGGGCATCAGCACCAGGTAGCGCCCGGCCAGACTGACGAAGGTGGTCAGCGCCGCGCCCTTGTTGCCGCGCTCTTCCTTCTCCACCTGCACCAGGAGTTCCTGGCCTTCCTTGATGGCGTCCTGGATGCGCGCCGTGCGTACGTCCACGCCTTCGCGGAAGTAGTTGCGCGAGATCTCCTTGAAGGGCAGGAAGCCGTGGCGGTCCTCACCGTACTCGACGAAGCAGGCCTCCAGGGCAGGCTCCACCCGCGTGACCACGGCCTTGTAGATGTTGCCCTTGCGCTGCTCGCGCCCTTCAATCTCGGTTTCGAAGTCGATCAGCTTCTGGCCGTCGACGATCGCCAGGCGCCGTTCTTCCGGCTGCGTGGCGTTGATCAGCATGCGCTTCATGTCTCGTGCACTCCTCTCGGCCGCCTTGCGGACGGCCCTCTTCACGGGCTGGCACCCGCAGGTGCCAGCCTTTCCAGATGCACGAGAAAAGAGGGGAGAACCGAGAAATCGAACCGCCCTGGACGGCACCTTGTGGCCCCGGTCTTCCGCCCTTGCGGAAGCTGCACGGTGCTCAGGCGTGCCGGTTTGGCGCTGGCGCGAGACCCGCAGCGGCGCTTGGAAGGAGTCCGGTGCTTCCCCCGGCCCGGCACGGTTGTGTGCCG
>JBIKMY010000085.1:0-7411 GCA_044358945.1 Rubrivivax sp. | reverse complement strand
CAGACACCACAGGTCCGCCTGCACGCCCCAGGTGCGGGTGCCGAACATCTGCCCGGTGCGCCCGAAGCCGGTGACCACCTCGTCGGCGATCAGCAGCACCCCGTGCCGGGTGCACACCTCGCGCACCAGGGGCCAGAAATTGGCTGGCGGCACGATGACGCCACCGGCCCCCTGCACCGGCTCAGCGATGAAGGCGGCCACGGTGTCCGGGCCCTGGAAGACGAGTTCGCGCTCCAGCGCCTGCGCCACCGCCTGGCCCAGCGCCTCGCCCTCCAGGCCCCAGGGGTTGCGGTAGTCCCAGGGGCTGTCGAGGTGGAAGCAGCCGGGCAGCAGGGGTTCATAGGCGCGGCGGAAGTTGGTGTTGCCGTTGACGCTCATGCCACCGAAATGCACGCCGTGGTAGCCCTGCTTGAGGGCGATGAATTTGGTGCGGTCCTTCTGGCCGCGCAGCTTGTGGAACTGCCGGGCGATCTTCAGCGCGCCTTCCACCGCGTCAGAGCCGCCGTTGCTGAACATCACGGCCGCCACGCCGTCAGGCGCCATGATGTCCACCACGCGGGCCGATAGCTCGATGGCGCGCGGGTGCGTGGTGCCGCGGAAGGTGTTGAAGAAGGGCAGCTCGTCCAACTGCGCCACGATGGCGTCGCGCACGGGCCGGCAGCTGTGGCCGAGGTTGCTGCTCCACAGGCCGGCCACACCGTCGAGCATCTTGTGGCCGTCCACGTCCCACACCCAGCAGCCTTCGCCGCGGGCGATGATGTCCGGCCGCCCGCCCTCGGCCTTCATGGCCCGGGGGTGCGCCATGGGGTGCCAGAGGTACTGGGCGTTGTCGCGCTGGAGTTGGTCGGGGTTCATGCAGGGTCCTGGAGGCTGATGGGCGCGGGCGCCCGGGAGAAGGTGTTCAGACGTGGCGGATGTAGTACTGGCGCACACCCTCGTGGTCCAGCCCCGTGCACTTCTCGATCTCGGCGCGCTTGATGAACACATGGTTGGCCACCAGTTCCGCGCCCACGGCCTGCACCAGTGCGGTGGCGGCCTCCAGCGCGTCCAGCGCGGCGCCCAGGGTGTCGGGCACGCTCACTGTGGCGTCCTGCCCGGTCAGGCCGTCGCCGGTTTCCATGGCTTGCAGCGGGTGCTGGTGCACCACGCCCAGCCGGGCGGCCTGCAGCACGGCGGCCACCAGGGTGTAGGGGTTGGCGGCGCCGTCGCCCATGCGGTGCTCGATGCGCGCAGCCGCGCCGTCCTCGGCCGACAGGCGCACGGTCACGTTACGGTGGTCGATGCCCCAGTTCTGCCAGAAGCCCGACAGGCTGGCCGGCTTGAGCCGGTCGTAGGAGTTGACGCAGGGCGCGGCCAGCCCGGCCAGGGCCTGGTGGTGGTGCAGCAGGCCGGCGGTGCACTGGCGCGTCAGCGGGTTAAGGGCGGCCGGGTCCAACCCGCCATTGATCGCGTTGCGCCCGGCCTGGGGCCCCTCGCGGTGGCGCAGCGAGAAGTTCACATGCACGCCACTGCCGCCCACCGGGAGCAGGGGCTTGGGCAGGAAGGTCAGCACGATGCCGTGGCGGAAGGCCACCTCGCGCGCCATCTGGCGGAACAGCACGATCTCGTCCACCGCGTTCACGGCGTGGTCATAGGTGAGCGTGAACTCGAACTGCGGCGAGTCGTACTCCGTGTTCATGCTCTCGATGGGCAGGCCGCAGGCGGCGGCCTGTGCCCAGATGGCATCGGTGAAGCCGCGCGGGTCGGCAAAAGGCCCGGTGGCATAGACGTGCGAGGAGGGCGTGTCGTAGGGCTTGAGGCTGCCGTCGGCCTCGATCTGGAAGGCGAAGGCTTCCAGCTCGATGCCCACCATGGGGTCGTAGCCCAGCGCGTTCCAGTCGGCCACGGCACGCTTGAGGGCCGAGCGGCCGCACATCGGCAGGGCGCTGCCGTCGTTAGCGTGCAGGTCGCACATCACCACGCGTGTGGCCGTCTCCCAGCCGGGCCGGATGTCGGCGGCCTGCCAGACGGCCTCCATGTCGGGCAGACCGCCCAGCACCTCGGCCCCGGGGGAGGGGATCAGGTCCTTGTCATAGGTGACGCCGAAGGTGCCGCGGCAAAACCGTGCGCCGCCTTCACGCTCCTTCAATGGCACGTACTTGCCGCGGGCGATGTTGAGGTGGTCGCAGAACAGGACGCGCAGGCGTTCAGGGGACAAGGCTTGACGGGACATGGTGGGCTCCAGAGGCGAGGAGACGAGAGGGGTGAGCCGCGGTGAACTGACGCAGGTGGGGCGTAGCGGGCCTGGGACGGGGCGGGGAGGCTGGGAAAAGCCCGTTTCAGCGCAGGCGCACTCGCACTGGCAGACGCTTGATGCCGCCCACGAAGTTGCTGCGCAGGTAGGCATGCGGGCCGGCGGGCTCGATGTGGGCTACTCGTGCGGCCAGCTCTTCCAGCAGCACGCGCACCTCCAGCTTGGCCAGCCACATGCCCAGGCACACATGGGCGCCGCCCTGGCCGAAGCCCAGGTGGCGGTTGTTGCGGCGCATCAGGTCCACCTCGAAGGGGCGCTCGAAGGCGGCCTCGTCGCGGTTGCCCGACACAAACCACAGCAGCACCTTGTCGCCGCGCCGCACGGGCTTGCCGTGGAACTCGAAGTCGCGCATGGCGGTGCGGCGGAAGTACATCGCCGGCGAGGCCCAGCGGATCACCTCGTCGGGCGCCGTTTCCCACAGCCCTTCAGGCGCCTGGTGCAGTTGCTGCAGCAACGCCGGGCGGTGGGCCAGGGCGTGCAGCCCGGCGGCAATGGAGTAGCGCGTGGTGTCGTTGCCCGCCGCCACCAGCAGGCAGAAGAAGTTGCGGAACTCGGTGTCGCTGATGACGTGGCCCTCGGCATCGGGCTGGGTGATGAGATGCAGCACGCCCGAGGTGTCTCCTGAAGCGCGCTTGCGGTCCATCAGGCGCTGCGCGTAGGTGTAGAGCTCGGCGCCCGCGGGTGAGCGAAACGGCATGAGCCTGAAGGCCTCGGTGTCGGCCTGGTCCAGCACGTGATCGGTGAACTCGGCGTCGGTGTTGGCGATCAGGGCGTCGCCCTTTTCCACCAGCCACTCCAGGTCTTCCTCGGGCGTGCCGATGATGCGGCCCAGCACGCGCATGGGCAGTTGCCGGGCGATGTGCTGCACCGCGTCGAACTCGGGCTGGGCCAGCGCGCGGTCCAGGATCTCGCGGCTGAGTTCGCGGATCTGTTGCTCGAACAGCGCGATCATGGGCTTGCTGAAGGCCTTGGCCAGCAGCAGCCGGGTGCGCGAGTGCTCGGGCGGATCAGTCTCCTGGAAGGTGCGCCGGGCCAGCACCTCCTCCTCGGTCTGGTCTTCCATGCGAATGCCGTGCGCCGAGGACAGCGTGGCGTGGTCGCGATTCAGCGTCAGGATGTCGGCGTACCGGGTGACGCTCCAGAAACCCTTGCCGCCGGCCCAGTCGCACCAGGCCATGGGGTCTTCACGCCGCATCCTGGCAAAGGTGGCGTGGGGCGCGCCGTCGACAAAGCTGTCGTGGCTGGACAGGTCGGCGTGGCCGTCGTCGGTGGGGGTCCAGACGGTCATGCGCGCTCCTGGGCAGGCAAGGGCGCGTGCAATGGGGAGGGCAGGGCCGCCTCGATGAACCGGACCACCCATTGCATGAAGACCTCGGCGTCCACGTCCTGTTCGATCTGCACGGCGGCCCGGCTCACGAGTTCGGGGCCGAAGCGCTGGCCGAAGGTGGCCAGCAGGTCGCGCATGAAGTGCCGGCTCAGTTCGGGGTGGTACTGCGTGCACAGCACGTGCTGCGCGACCGCATAGGCGCCCACGGGGCAGAAGGCGTCACCGCCCAGAATGCGCGCGCCAGGCGGCGCCTGCAGCACCTGGTCTTCATGGGCGGCGAACAGTGACAGATGGTCGCGCGGCGGGTCCATCCACGGCTCGGCCACGGCCAGCGCGGTGTCGGCTACGCCCAGGCGGAAACCGCCGGCGCTACGGGCCACGCGGCCCCCCAGGGCTTGGGCGATCAGCTGGTGGCCGAAGCACAGGCCCACCAGCGTACGCCTGGCGGCGTGGCGCTGGCGCAGCGCTTCGGCGCTGAGCTCCATCCAGGGCTGCGGCTGCGTCACCGAGGCCACGCTGCCTGTCAGCACCCAGGCGTCAGCGGCCAGGGGGTCTTCGGGAAGTTCGCCGTCGCGCGCAGCCCAGGCGCTGAACTGCCAGTGGGGCCGCACCGCCTGCAAGGCTGCGATCACCTTCTGCGCATCGTCCGGGTGGCGCTGCGCAAAGGCCGACTGGTCGGTGTTCATCAGCAGCACCGCGATGTGGAGGGATGCAGGGGCTTGGGCCATGTTCGTATTCTGGAAAGCGTCGGGGCGCAGGTACTATCGACTTCCGGCATTTCCGCGGGCAGGGGTTTCCCGCCCGCCGCCACCACCTGCAGCGCGTACGCAGTGCCTCCTGCGACATGAACCCTTCGTCTCCAACTCTGGAATTTCCCAGTGCCGCGCCCGCTGGCATCTGGCGCCTGGACGCCCGCACCGGCGACGCCCATTCCCAGGCGCGGGTGCAGCCCGAGTGGCAGCAGGAATACCGCCAGTTGTCGCCCGGCCTGTTCCACGGCCATGTGCAGCACGTGCAGTTGCCGGGCATGCGCCTGGTGCGCGAGGACAGCAACCAGGCGCTGCACCAGCGCGGCGATCTGGGCCGAGGGGCTTACGGCTTTGCCATGCCGCTGGCCCTGTCGGAACCCGGCATCTTCAATGGCCAGCGCTTCGAACTCGACTCCGTGCTGCTGGGCCGGGGCGATGAACTGGACCTGCGCACGCCCACGCAGTTGTCCCTGATGGCCGTGGTGGTGGAGGCCGACCTGCTGCAGCCGCTGTGGCAGCGCATGTACCAGAAGCCCTTGGCCGCGTGGCTGGAGCATCAGCTGGTGGTGCCCGCCCGCCCCGCTGCCGCCCAGGCCCTGCGCCGCCTGCACACGGAACTGATGGCGCGCCTGCTGGACCCTCACGCCGGCTGGCAGGACGAGACCGCCTTGCGCCAGGTGCGCGACACCTTGCTCATCGAGTGGCTGGAGGTGATACCGGAGCGGGTGGACGCCTCGTCGCTGCCCTCGGTGGCGGCGCGCCGACAACTGGTTCACCGTGCCTGCGAGCTGATGCTGGCGCAGCCCGACGAGCCGCTGTCGATGCTGGACCTCTGTGGCCGGGTGGGGGCTAGCCGCCGCAAACTGAACTACTGCTTTCAGGACGTGCTGGGCACCAGCCCCATGCAGTACCTGCGCGCGGTGCGCCTGAACGGCGTGCGCCGCGAGCTGCGCAGCGGCACTGCCCGCGCGGTTCAGGATGCCGCTGCGCGCTGGGGCTTCTTCCACATGGGGCAGTTCTCCACCGACTACAAGAAGCAGTTCGGCGAGCTGCCCTCGGTCACGCTGAGGGCTGCTGCAGCGCCCGTTCTCAGTTCAGTGCCATCGGCGGTGGCACAAAGCCCCGGTACTCGGTCTCCAGCCAGCGCGCCAGGCGCAGGCACACCGGGTCGGCGAAGGGCGCCGCGATGAGCTGTGCGCCGATGGGCAGGCCTTCGGGTGATTGCCCGATGGGCACGGCGGTGGACGGCAGGCCGAACTGTCCGCTGTAGCCGGCCCAGAACAACTGCGTGGTGTGGGGCTGGGGCTGGCCGTTGACCTGGATGAAGCGCTCCCAGCGGAAACCCTGCTGGGCGTGGGGGAAGGCCGCCGTGGCGGCCACCGGCTGGATGAGCACGTCCCAATCCTCGAAGAACGCGGCCCACTGCGCGCGCAGGGCCTGGCGTTGCTCGTCCAGCTTCAACCACTCGCGGTGGCTCATGGTCAGGCTGCGCCAGTGCAGGCGGGGGAAGTCCAGCGGGCCGCCCGGGCCTGCCTCGGCGCGTTGCAGCGCATCGGCCCACTCGGCATCGCTCAGGTGGCCAGCCAGGGCGCTGCGCACGAGCGGGATGTACAGGCGCCAGGCCTCCTGCGAATCCACGGGGCGGGCCTGGGTGCTGACCTGCACGCCGCTGCGCTGCAGGAAGTCCACCAGGCCCTCCAGTGCCTGGCGCACTGAGGCGTCCACCGGCGCCTGGGGGTCGTCGGTCATCACCGTCACGCGAAGCTGCCGGACGCTGCGGCCGGCGTCGCGCCACACTGCCGGCGTGCGGCCCAGGGGGCCGAACACGGTCAGCGGCGAAGCCAGCACCTCCATTGCCAAGGTGAGGTCGTGCGCACTGCGGGCCAGCGGGCCGGCCACGGCGATGTCGGTGCTGTCCGGGCACACATCGCCAGGCAGCTGGTGGCCTTCCAGCGGCACCACGCCCCAGGTGGGCTTGTGGCCCCACACGCCGCAGTAGTGCGCCGGGTTGCGGATGGACGAGCCGATGTCGCTGCCCAACTCCAGCGTGCTCAGGCCCGTGGCCAGGGCGGCCGCGGAGCCGCCGGAGGAACCCCCTGGTGTGCGCGACAGGTCCCAGGGGTTGCCGCAAGTGCCGTAGACCGGGTTGAAGGACTGCCAGTCGGCCAGCGCGACAGGCACATTGGTCTTGCCGAAGATCACCGCACCGGCGTCCTGCAGTCGCTGAACGGCGACCGCATGGCGTGTGGCGGTGTTGTGCCGGAAGGCCTCGAACCCCCAGGTGGTGGGCAGGCCCGGCACGTCGAAAGACTCCTTCACCGTCATGGGCAGGCCGTGCAGCGGGCCCCAGACCTCACCCCGGGCCAGGGCATCGTCGGCGGCGCGGGCGCGTTGCAGGGCTGCCTCGGGCTGGGTGACCACCACGGCCTTGAGCGCAGGGTTCAGGCGTTCCACCCGGTTCAGGTGGTGTTGCAGCAGTTCCATCGCCGAGATTTCGCGCCGGCGCAGGCGGCGGACCAGTTCGTGGGCAGGCAGCAGGCTCAGGTCTTGCATAGGGCAGCGTCCATGCGTTCAGGAGCTTCCATCCTACGGGCGGCACCAGCCGACTGTGGCGCCCTCGTGGTGCAGACAAACCCCCACCCGAAGATGCACTATTTCGATAGTCGGCCCCGTGTGGTCGGGTGCAATCGGGTGTTTGTCCCGATGGACCAGCCGTCAGACCGCACCAGAATCAAGCACACTTCCCTTGCCGGCGGCACCCGCCGGTGACTTGCAAGCGATTTGAGAGGACAGATTCAATGAAGTTCGCACGCCGTACCCTGGTTTCCGCTGCTGTCTGGGCTGCCGCCGCTGCGGCCAGCGTTCCTGCCTTTGCGCAGAACAACGTGCTGCGCATCGTGCCGCACTCCAATCTGGCGGTGCTGGACCCGATCTGGACCACGGCCTACATGAGCCGCAACCACGGCTACATGATCTACGACACGCTGTTCGGCACCGATGAGAACGGCAAGGTCAAGCCCCAGATGGTGGAGAGCTGGACCG
>JBIKMY010000084.1:0-7426 GCA_044358945.1 Rubrivivax sp. | reverse complement strand
CGCACCCGCCAGACCTCCGACGGGCCGTGCCGCGAATACACGGTCGATGCCACCGTGGGCGGCCGGCCGGAGCGGGTGTACGGCCAGGCCTGCCGGCAGGCCGACGGCAGTTGGCGCACGGTGCCCTGAAGCGCCTGAAGCAGCGTACCAGCCGGCCCATTCCACCCAAGACCACACCAGGACACACCATGAACACCCTCCGTGACACCGCTCCCTCAAAGGCGCCTGCAGCCCAGCGGCGCCGAACGGCCTTGGCCGTTTCAGCTGCTTCAGTCGCTATAGCGGCTCTGGCTACCCTGTCCACCTGGCCCGCGCGGGCGGCAGACCGCAACGATGCCGAGGAACTGGTGGAGAAATCACGGGTGACCGTGCAGGCCATGGCCGCGGAACGCGACTACATCGGCATGCGCCAGGCGCTGGCCCAGGCCCGGGCGGTGCTGGTGTTTCCGCAGGTGCTCAGAGCGGGCTTCATCCTGGGCGGCGCCGGCGGCAGCGGCGTGCTCTTGGTGCGCGACACCACGACCGGGGCCTGGACGGGGCCGGCCTTCTACACCATGGGCTCGGCCAGCGTGGGCTTGCAGGCAGGGGCCTCTGCCGCCGAGACCGTGATGGTGATCCAGTCGCAAAAGGCGCTCGACTCGCTTTACACCAACAAGCTCAAGCTGGGTACCGATGCCGCCGTGGCGTTGGGCTCCAAGGGCGCCGAAAAAGGCTCGTCTCTGAACGCGGACTTTGTCGTCTTCGCCAAGGTCAAGGGCGCCTTCGCGGGCGTGACGCTGGACGGCGCGGTGCTGGACGTGCGCCAGACGCTCAACACCGCCTACTACGGCCAGCTGGCCACGCCCCTGGACATCCTGGTGCGCCGCAGCGTGCAGCAGGCCGGTGCCGCTGGCCTGCGCGACGCCCTGGCCGAGGCCGCCCGGCAGCCCTGACCGGCCCCACCCAACCCCCTACCGGAGAGACCCATGAACCTCGGAAGCCTTTGTCAACGCCACGTCATCACCGTGGGCCGTGACGACACCCTGCAGGCGGCGGCGCGCCAGATGCGCGACCAGCATGTGGGGGCCCTGGTGGTCACCGACGACACCTCCGAAGGCCGCCGTGTCGTGGGCCTGGTGACCGACCGCGACCTCGCACTGGCCGTGCTGGCCGACGGTGGCACCATGGCACAGCAGCGCGTAGGGAGCCTCTTGGATGGCACTCTCGTCAGCGCCAACGAACTGGCCGATCTGTCCGACGGCATCGACCTGATGCGCGAGGCCGGCGTGCGCCGGTTGCTGGTGCGTGACGATCAAGGCCATCTGGCCGGCATCGTCTCGTTCGACGACCTCATCGACGCCTGCGCTACCCAGCTCGCCGGCCTGGCCGATGTGGTGCGCAAGGGCATCCAGCGTGAAGCCGTCGAGCGCGCCCAGGTGGCCAACGTGGCCACTGCCCTGCATCTTCACGTGCCGGCGCTGGGCACGGCGGGCTGGCAGATGTCGGCCGCGTCAATCGCGCCGAATTGAGGCGCGGGCCGTTGGCGGGCGCTACCCCTGGGCTCGGTCGGCCTGGGTCGCCCGCCTGTCCACGCCACCCAGGCGTTGCGTGATCTGCGCCGCCGCCTCACGCACGGCACGGGCGGTGGGGGAGTTCCAGCGGCTGTCCAGCCGGTCTTCATGGTCCAGGGCCGTGATGACAAGCGCCGGGTCGCCCTGGTGGTCGAAGGCGGCGGCACTGAAAGCGTTCACGCCTGGGATGGGGCGGCCGGCCGCCCGCGCCACCCCGTGGGCGCGGGATTCCTCGGCGATGGCTTGAAGCTCAGCGCGGCGTTCCTGCCAGGGGCGGGCGCCGGGCGCCTCACCCATAGCGGCGGGGCTGGCGTGCTCCAGACGTTCCAGCGGCAAGGCGGCCACGAAGGCGCGGCCGGTGGCCGTGCCGGTGAGCGACATCACGCTGCCGGCGCGCAGCATCACGTGCAGGGGCTGGCGCGCCTCGATCAGCCGCACCACCGTGGGCCCGAAGTTGCCCCACACGGCCAGGGCCACGGCGTGCCCCGTGCGCGCAGCCAAGGCTTCGGCCACGGGGGAGGCCGCCTGGATCGGGTCCAGCTGGTGCAGCGCAGCCAGACCGATCTGCAGCGCCGCCGGGCCCAGGCCGTAGCGGCCGGTGGCCTGGCGCTGTTCCACCAGCCCCAGACGGCTGAAGCTCACGAGATAAGGGTGGGCCCGAGAGGGCGTCAAGCCGGCGCGGGCCGCCAGGTCTTTGAGCGACAGGTCGCTGCGGCTGTCGGCCAGGGCCAGCAACAGGCGCCCGCCCACCTCCACCGACTGCACCGAGCGCTGCCCCGAAACATCAGCCCCCGACCCTTCCTGAATTTGCTCCATGCGAACGAGTTTGACATAGACGTATTTGGACGTCTACACTTTTGCGGCTCTCTCGACGAACAACCGCCAGGACCCCCGCCATGAACACCAAGGCCTTTGCCAGCCAAGCCGACCTCGAGGAAAAGAAGGTCACCTTTGAGCAACTGTCCGAGCACGCCTGGGCCTACACGGCAGAGGGCGACCCGAACACCGGCATCATCATCGGCGACGACGCCGTGCTGGTGGCCGACACCCAGGCCACCCCGGCCATGGCGGCCGATGTCATCCGCCGCATCCGCGAGGTGACGGACAAGCCCATCAAGTACGTCGTCCTCACCCATTACCACGCGGTGCGCGTCTTCGGCGCCTCCGCTTATGGCGCGCAGCAGATCCTGGCCAGCCAGGACACCTACGACCTGATCGTCGAGCGCGGCGAGGCCGACATGGCGAGCGAGATCGGGCGCTTTCCGCGCCTGTTCCGCAATGTCGAGAGCGTGCCTCCGGGCCTGACTTGGCCCACCATCACCTTCAGCGGCAAGATGACGCTGTGGCTGGGCAAGCTGGAAGTGCAACTGCTGCAACTGGGCCGCGGCCACACCAAGGGCGACACCGTGGTGTGGCTGCCGCAGGAACGCACGCTGCTGTCAGGCGATCTGGTGGAGTTCGACGCCACGCCCTACGCCGGCGACGCCTACTTCACCCACTGGCCGCAGACCCTGAAGAACATCGCCGCCCTCAACCCGCTGGCGCTGGTGCCGGGCCGCGGCCCCGCGCTCAAGGGCGAGGCCATGGTGCAGAAGAGCCTGGAAGTCACGGGCTCGTTCGTGAGCGACCTCTACGCCAGCGTCAAGGCCGGCGCGGCCGCCGGCAAGGACCTGAAGACCGTCTACCGTGAGACCTACGCTGCGCTCAAGCCCAAGTACGGCCATTGGGTGATCTTCGACCATTGCATGCCGTTTGACGTGACGCGCGCCTTTGACGAGGCCACGCAATTCACCGACCCGCGCATCTGGACGGCCGAGCGCGACGTGCAGATGTGGGAGGCGCTGGAGCGCTGAGCAGCACAGGCCCGCCATGCTGTCCACCTACACCTACCCCACCTTCAGCTCGCCCCGCGCCGCCGAGCTGGACGACGCGCCCGGCACGCTGCGGCGCCACCCGGTGGTGGTGGTCGGGGCCGGGCCTATCGGCCTGAGCGCCGCCATCGACCTGGCCCAGCGCGGCACGCCGGTGCTGCTGTTGGACGATGACAAGACCGTCAGCGTGGGCTCGCGCGGGCTGTGTTATGCCAAACGAACGCTGGAAGTGCTGGACCGCCTGGGCTGCGGCCAGCCGGTGGTGGACAAGGGCGTCACCTGGAACGTGGGCCGCACCTTCCTGGAAAACGAAGAAGTCTTCCGCTTCAACCTGCTGCCAGACGACGGGCACGAGCGCCCCGGCATGGTGAACCTGCAGCAGTACTACCTGGAAGAGTTTCTGGTGCGGCGCGCGCAGGCGCTGCCCTTGATCGACCTGCGCTGGCAGCACAAGGTCACGCTCGTGGAGCCTTCGGGCGACGGCGCCGCACTCAGCGTGCAGACCCCCGAGGGCAACTTCCGCCTGCAAGCCGATTGGCTGGTGGTGGCCGACGGCGCACGCAGCCCCATCCGCCGCATGCTGGGCCTGGACATCGAGGGCAAGGTCTTCCAGGACCGCTTTCTCATCGCCGACGTGGTGATGAAGGCCGACTTCCCGGCCGAGCGCTGGTTCTGGTTCGACCCGCCCTTTCACCCCGGCCAGAGCGTGCTGCTGCACCGCGAAGCCGACAACGTCTGGCGCATCGACTTCCAGCTCGGCTGGGACGCCGACCCCGAGGCCGAGAAGCAGCCCGAGCGCGTGATCCCGCGCATCCAGGCCATGCTGGGGCCTGACCGCCCCTTCGAGCTGGAGTGGGTCAGCGTCTACACCTTCCAGTGCCGGCGCATGAAACAGTTGCGCCACGGCCGCGTGATCTTTGCGGGCGACGCTGCACACCAAGTCTCGCCCTTTGGCGCCCGGGGCGCCAACTCCGGCATCCAGGACGTGGACAACCTGGGTTGGAAGCTGCAGTGCGTGCTGGACGGCTCAGCCCCCGAGGCGCTGCTGGACAGCTACGCCGAAGAGCGCGGCGTTGCCGCCGACGAGAACATCCTCAACTCCACGCGCTCCACCGACTTCATCACGCCCAAGACGCCCATGTCGCGGCGCTTTCGCAACGCGGTGCTGGAGATGGCGCGCGAGTTCCCCTTCGCCCGGTCGCTGGTGAACTCCGGCCGCCTGTCGGTGGCCACGCACCTGAGCGCCTCCACGCTGAACACGCCCGACGTCAACACGGGTGAACAGGCCTTCGCCGGCTGGATGGCCCCCGGCGCCCCGCTGGACGATGCGCCTTTGCGCGTGGATGGACGCGACACCTGGCTGCTGCGCCAAGTCGACGGCTTCACGCTGCTGGCCTTTGGCGATGCGCCTGTGGCACCGGCGGACCTGACAGGCTTGCCAGTGTCCGTGAAGCTGCTGCGCCTGCGCCCGGCCGGCCACGCCAGCGCCGGCACAGACGAGGCGGAGGACGTGCAAGGCCTGGCCCACCAGCGGCTGGACGCCCGCGACGGCGCGGTCTACCTGCTGCGGCCGGACCAGCACGTGGCCGCGCGCTGGCGCACCTTTGACGCCCCCGCCCTGCGCAGCGCCCTGGCGCGCGCCCTGTGCCGCGCGCGGCCCTGAACCGGAGCCCCCATGGCCTTCGAACACCTCAACACCCAGCCGAACTTCGGCACCCCAGGCGAGCGCTACGTGCGGGCGTACACCCCTGGCGACACCTTCTACGAGATGCTGATCGCCGCGCACGAGGGGCTGGACGACGAGACCAGCCAGCGGCTCAATGCGCGCCTCGTGCTGCTGCTGTCCAATCACATCGGTGACCTGCGCGTGCTGCGCGAGGCCCTCACCGCAGCCCGCCAGGGGCTGTAAGCCTTCAGGAGAACGTCCCATGAAGATCGATCGCATCCACCACGTGGCCTACCGCTGCCGCGATGCCAAGGAAACCGTGGAGTGGTACGGGCGCATGCTCAAGATGGACTTCCAGCTCGCCATCGCCGAAGACAGGGTGCCCTCCACCAAGGAGCCGGACCCGTACATGCACATCTTCCTGGACGCGGGCAACGGCAACACCCTGGCCTTCTTCGAGCTGCCCACCAAGGCGCCCATGGGCCGTGACGAGAACACGCCCGTGTGGGTGCAGCACATCGCCTTCCGCGTGAAAGACCGCGAGGAACTGCTGGCCTACAAGGCGCATCTGGAAGCCCAGGGCGTGGAGGTGCTGGGCCCCACCGACCACGGCGCCTTCCACTCCATCTACTTCTTCGACCCCAACGGCCACCGCCTGGAACTCGCCTGTCCCGACCCGGACGAGGCCCACATGCTGCGCCGCATGGACGAGGTGAAGTGGAAGATGCTGGAAGACTGGTCCAAGACCAAGAAGGCGCCCAAGCATGCCGACTTCTTCCACCGCCGGGAGTTCACGCCCGAGGCCGAGTCCGCATGACTGCCCTCGACGCCACGCACGCGCCCGACCTGCGAAGCTGGGTCGCCTCGGCCAACACCGAGGGCACGGACTTCCCCATCCAGAACCTGCCCTTCGGGCGCTTTCGCACGGCCAGCGACAAGGCGGTGCGCGCGGGCATTGCCATCGGCGACGCCGTGCTGGACCTCCAGGGCGTGGAGGCCGCGCGACGGGCCGGCTCACTTGGCGTCGACACGGCGCTGGCCGCCTGGCTCGCGCCGCTGGCCACCGGTGACCTCAACGCCTTCATGGCCCTGGGCCCGGCGGCCCGCCGCGGCCTGCGCGCCTGGCTCAGCGCCGCGCTGGCGCAGGGCAGCCCGCTGCAGGAAGCGCTGCAGCCCTGCATGCGCGCGCAGGCCGACTGCACCATGCAACTGCCCTGCAGCATCGGCGACTACACCGACTTCTACAGCGGCATCCACCATGCCACCACGGTGGGCAAGCTCTTCCGCCCGGACAACCCGCTGCTGCCCAACTACAAGTGGGTGCCCATCGGATACCACGGGCGTGCCTCTTCCATCGTGGTCAGCGGCACGCCCGTGAAGCGCCCCGCCGGCCAGCTCAAGCCGCCCACGGCGGATGTGCCCACCGTCGGCCCCTGCCAGCGCCTGGACTACGAACTGGAGCTGGGCGCCTTCATCGGCACCGGCAATGCCCTGGGCACTTCGGTGCCGCTTTCGCAGGCCGAGGACCAGCTCTTCGGTCTGGTGCTGCTCAACGACTGGTCAGCGCGCGACGTGCAGGCCTGGGAGTACCAGCCGCTGGGCCCGTTCCTGGCGAAGAACTTCGCCAGCACCATCTCGCCCTGGGTGGTGACCATGGAAGCGCTGGCGCCCTTCCGCACCACCTTCGAGCGCCCGGTGGTGGACGGCGGCGACCCCGGCACCCTGCCCTACCTGGACGGCCCGGAAAACCGCAGCGCCGGTGCTTTCGATCTCACGCTGGAGGTGGAACTGCAGACCGCCGCCATGCGCGCAGCCGGCCTGGCCCCCCACCGCCTGTCGCGCGGGCGCTGGAGCGAAGCCGCCTGGTGGACGCTGGCCCAGCTGGTCACGCACCACACCATGGGCGGCTGCAACCTGCAGCCAGGGGATCTGCTGGGCACCGGCACCCTGTCCGGCCCGCAGCCCGCTCAAGCCGGCTCGCTGCTGGAGCTCAGCGGCGGCGGCAAGGCCCCGATCAGCCTGCCCGGCGGCGAGCAACGCACCTTCCTGCAAGACGGCGACACACTCACCTTGAGCGCCTGGGGCGAGAGACCCGGCGCCCGGCGCATCGGCCTGGGCCGTTGCAGCGGCACGGTACAGCCGGCAGCGTGACGCTGGCACGGGGCCGCCTCATGGCCATGACCCCGCTCAGCGGGCCGGCCCCGCCTTTGCCGCGCTCACGTCCACGAAAGTGATCACCGCCCCTTCGATCACATCCTCCTGGGTGCGGTAGGGCATGATCCTCACGGCGTACCAGCGGCCCTCGCGGCTGCGCACCTGCTTCTCGCACACCACCAGGG
>JBIKMY010000083.1:0-7463 GCA_044358945.1 Rubrivivax sp. | reverse complement strand
CAGGTCCACCTGCCCGCCAATGAGATCTTGCACCGCCGGGCCCGCACCACGGTAAGGGATGTGGGTGATGAAGGTGCCTGTCAGCTGCTTGAAGAGTTCGCCAGCGATGTGCTGGATCGATCCATTTCCAGACGAGGCGTAGTTCAGCTTGCCCGGGTTGGCCTTGGCAAAGGCCACCAGCTCGGCCACCGTGTTCGCCTTCAGATTGCCGTTGATGGCGATGACCTGCGGCGCCCGCGTCATCATGACCACGGGTGTGAAGTCCTTGATCGGGTCCCAGCCCGTGTTGGGAAACAGGTGCGGGTTGCCCACCTGGAAACCGCTGTAGGCCACCAACAGCGTGTGGCCATCGGGCCGCGCCTTGGCCACAAGCTGGTTGCCGATGTTGCCGGAGGCACCGGGCTTGTTGTCGATGACGACCGGCTGGCCCAGCGCGCGCTGCAGGCTGTCGGCCACCAGTCGGGCCGTGAAGTCGGTGGTACCTCCCGGCGCACTGGGCACAACCAGCGTGACCGGCCTCTGCGGCCAGGCCCCTTGGGCGCGCAAAGCCGGGTGGGCTGTCAGCGCCGCGGCGCCCAGAGATGCGATCAGGGTTCTTCTTTGCATGCTGTCTCCTGCGAGTTGTGGTCGGGTCCTGGATCAAGCGGTTTGCTGCAGCCAGCTCACAAGCGCTGCGGTCACCGCCTCGGGTTGTTCGATCGTCGACAGATGACCGCAGTCCTCGATCACGCACAGCTGCGCGCCGGGCACGCAGGCCGCCATGGCTTCGTGGTCGGCCAGCGGTGTCACCGGGTCCTGTCGGCCGCACATCACCAGTGTGGGCACACGCAGCCGGGCCAGATCGGCGTGCGAATCAGGCCGCCCGAGCATGGCCGTCTGCTGATGGAACTGGCCGCGCGCGCCCACGCTGCGCGCCATCTCGCCCATCAGCCTCACCAGGGCCGGGTTGTCCACATGCGCCGGCAGCAGCCAACGAGAGGGCAGTTCAGGGATGAGCGCCTCGATGCCCCCTTGCTGCACTTTGGCGATGTCGTTCAACCGCCCCTGCCGTCGCGCGGGGTGGTCTGCCACCGCCGTGGTGTCGATCAGCGCCAGCCGCTCCAGCCGACCGGCTGCCTGCCGGATCACCTCGAAGGCTGCGTAGCCCCCCAGCGACAGGCCCACCATCGTGAACCGCGCGGGCATTCCGTCAAGCACCTGGCGGGCCATGCCGGCCATGGAGTCGTGGTCGCGGAACACGAACACGCGGCAGTCGTATGTGTCGGTCAGAGCCGCCAGCTGGTGTGCGTACAGCCGCTCGTCGGTCATGTGGGCACAGGCAAAGGCCAGTGCGGGTCGCGTGCTCATGGCGCCGTCTCCTCAAGCCAGCTCGGAGATCTCGATCAGGTTGAAGTCCGGATCGCGCACGTAGACGGAGCGGATCTTTTGCGTGGCGCCGGTGCGCATCACAGGCCCTTCGATGATGGGCCAGGGCGCTGCGCGCAGGCGTTCGATCACCTGCTCGAGTGGGACCGAGGCGATGAAGCACAGGTCCAGCGCGCCGGGCACTGGCAGGTGCGCCTTGGGCTCGAACTCCGAGCCCTGCACGTGCAGGTTGATCTTCTGGTTGCCGAACTTGAAGGCCTGGCGCTCGACCGGCGGCGTGCCGCCGATGAAGCTCTCCAGCTGCATGCCGAGCACGCGGGTGTAGAAGTCCACACAGGCCTCGCGGCGCGCGGTGGTGAGGACGAGATGGTCGAGGTGGTCGATCATGAGAATTGGCTCCGAAGTTCGGCCACGTAGGCCGGCGCGGGGTGCAGGTCGGTGATGAGGCCCGCCTTGGCCACCTGGCCGGGCACGTCGTGGCCGACGATGGCGGGCAGGCTGCGCGCCACGGCCAGCAGGCGCGGCAGGTCGATGCCGGTGTCGTAGCCCATGGCATGCAGCATGTGGATGGCGTCTTCGCTGCAGACGTTGCCGGTGGCGCCGGGGGCGTAGGGGCAGCCGCCCAGTCCGCCGAGCGAGCCGTCGAAGCGGTCGATGCCTTCTTGCACCGCAGCCAGCACGTTGGCAAGGCCCATGCCACGCGTGTTGTGGAAGTGCAGCGTGAGCTGCAGGGCGCCGAAGCGTTCGCGCAGGGCGCGGCACAGCAGCGCCACTTGCGCCGGATGGGCCATGCCCGTGGTGTCGCAGATGGTGAGGCCGCGCACGCCCAGGTCCGCAAAACGGTCCGCCCAGCGGAACACCTCGTCGGCCGGGACGGCGCCTTCCATCGGGCAGCCGAAGCAGGCCGAGAGCGACACGTTGATGGGCACGCGGCCGGCCGCCATGGCGATGACCTCGCGCAAGGCCGCAAAGCTCTTCTCACGCGGCATGCGCAGGTTGGCCAGGTTGTGCGTTTCCGAGACCGACATCACCAGGTTCAACTCGTCGGCGCGCGACTCCAGCGCACGCTCGGCCCCACGCACGTTGGGCACGAGCACGGTGGTCTCGACGCCGGGGATGCGCTGGATGCGGCCCATCACCTCCTCGGCATCGCGCAGCATCGGTATGGCCTTGGCCGAAGTGAACGAGGTGACCTCGATCTTGGCGTAGCCGCAGGCGCTGAGCTCGTCGATGAGCGCCACCTTGGCGTCCGTGGGCACGAAGGCGGGCTCGTTCTGGAAGCCGTCGCGGGTGACGACTTCGTTGAAGTAGATGCGTGGCATGCGTGCGTCCCGTGGGCTCAGTTCACGATGCCGCGCTCGCGCAGGGCGACGATCTGGGCTTCGGTCAGGCCGATGTCGCGCAGCACGTCGCCGGTGTCCTGACCGAGGGTGGGCGCGTTGCGGCGGTGACTGCCCGGCGTGGCCGAGAGCTTGGGCACGATGCCGGGCAGGGTGAGCGTGGAACCGTCGTCCATGGGCACGTCCTGCAGCATGTCGCGGGCGCGGTAGTGCGGGTCTGCGGCGATGTCTGCGACGGTGTAGATGCGCCCGGAGGGCACGGAGGCGCTGTCGAGGGCTGCCAGCACGTCGTCCACGCTGCGTTGTGCGGTCCAGGCACCGATCACGGCGTCCAGCTCCTCCACGCGCGCCACGCGCCCGGCGTTGTCGGCAAGGCTCGCGTCGTGGGCCAGGTCGTCGCGGCCGATCAAGGTCATCAGCCGGCGGAAGATGCTGTCGCCATTGCCCGCAATGAGAGCGTAGCCCCCATCCGCGCAGCGGTAGGCATTGGTGGGCGCGATGCCTGGCAGGGCGCTGCCGGCCGCGCCGCGCACCGCGCCGAATGCGCTGTACTCGGGCAGCAGGCTTTCCATGCAGTTGAAGACCGCCTCGTACAGCGCCACGTCGATGACCTGGCCGCGCCCGCTGGTGTGCCGGTGCTGCAGCGCCAGCAGGATGCCGATGACGCCGTGCAGCGCGGCCAGGGTGTCGCCGATGCTCACTCCCACGCGCACCGGCACTCGGCCGGGCTCGGCGGTGAGGTGGCGCATCCCGCCCATCGCCTCTGCCACCACCCCGAAGCCCGGGCGGTTGCGGTACGGCCCGGTCTGGCCGTAGCCGCTGATGCGCAGCACGATCAGGCGCGGGTTGGCGGCCAGCAGGTCGTCCGGGGCCAGGCCCCAGCCCTCCAGGGCGCCGGGGCGGAAGTTCTCGATCAGCACGTCGGCTTCCAGCGCCAACTGCCGCACCACACCCTGGCCTTCGGGCGTGCGCAGATCCAGCGCCAGGGACCGCTTATTGCGTGACTGCACCTGCCACCACACCGAGGTGCCGTCCTTGAGCAGGCGCCACTTGCGCAGCGGATCCCCGCTGCCAGGGGGCTCGATCTTGATGACCTCGGCGCCGAAGTCCGCCAGCGTCTTGGCCGCAAAGGGCCCTGCGATGAGCTGCCCGAGTTCAAGAACCTTCAGCCCGCCCAGGGCTGAAGGTGGGATCTGAGGCGGTTTGTCGGAAGAGGCTGGCGTCGGCATGCACGTGAGTGTGCGGCGGCCAGCCCGATGCGACTATTTGAATCTGGCGCTCGCAGCCTTAGCACTTTGCGAAGTCGGGAGCAGGAAATCCCTGAGAGCGACCACCGTCGCATCCGCATCAGGGTGGATGGCCACCTGCAGTTGTCGCCGCGCCCAGGCATCGGACAGCGGGCGCCATTGCAGCTTCATCGCCCGGGCGATGGGCAGGGCGGCGCCCTTGGGCAGCGCGGCGATGCCCAGGCCGGAGGCCACCATGTGGCCCACGGCGTCGAAGCTGCGCACCTGCATGCGCAGCTTCAAGGGGCGCCCCGCAGCCATGGCCGCCTGCTGCTGCGCCTGCAGCATGGCAGCGCCGGGGTTCAGGCTGATCCAGTATTCGTCCAGCGTCTCGACAAAAGCCAGCGCCCTTCGGCCTGCCAGCCGGTGGCCCGCCGGCAAGATGAGCACCAGCTCGTCCTGGCGAAAGTCGCGCACCTCCAGGCCGCGCACGTCCGGGCCTGCCACGTAGACGCCCAGGTCGGCGCGCCCCTCGCGCACGGTGGCCACCACCTGCTGGGATACCTGCTCCTCCAGCTCCACCTGAACCTCCGGGCGCAGCTCGGCATATTCGGCCAGCAGCGGCGGCAGAAACTGCGTGATGGCCGCCGTGCCAGCGCAGACATGCACATGGCGCACCACGCCTTGGCGTGCGTCAGCCAACTCGATCATCAGGTTGTCGAGCTCCTGCAGGATGGCCATGCCCCGCTTCATGAAGGCGCGCCCCAGCGCCGTGGGCGTCACGCCGCGCGAGTGACGCTCGAACAGCGGCCCGCCCAACGCCTTTTCCAAGTCCCGCACCCGGCGGCTGGCGGCCGGCAACACCAGGTTGCACTCGCGCGCGGCCTCGGTCAGGTTGCCCGTGCGCGCGCAGGCCACCGCCAGCCGAACGGACACGAAGTCAAAGCGTGCCAGGTTGTAGTGGGGAACGTCGTGAAGCGGCATGCCGGCTATTTTCAGGTTGCACCCGCAACACGCGCCGAGACATCGTCCTTCACGGGTCACGAGCCCACGGCCGGGCCGCGGCGCTGTGCAGGCCTCACGCTGCCAGCAGGTGCCCCACCTTCACCAAGATCAGGCACCCTTCGTGGCTGAACGGCTCGTGCTCACTCAGGTGCGGGCTGCGCAGCCATGACAGCGCCGGGTAGTCACCATGCTCGTCGCTGAAGGTGCCCTCAAGCACCAGAATCTCCTCACCGCCATAGTGCCTGTGGGGGTTGAAGTGGGTCTGAGGTGCCCAGCGCACCAAGGCCGTGTGCTGGCTTTCGAAACTGTGCAGAGGCATCACCTGCAGGCCTGGCACGAGCCCGCTCCGCCAGGCGGCGGTCTGTGTGTCGATCACCACGCGCTGCGCATCCAGCGGATCGAAATAGCGAAGCTTCACAAAGAGGGTGCACCCTGTGCGGGAGAACGGCGCATGCGACGACCCGGGAGGGTTGCGCAGGTAAGTCCCCGGGCCGTAGTCACCGAACTCGTCCGAGAAGACGCCTTCAAGCACCAGAATCTCTTCGCCCAGACCGTGCACGTGGGTGTCGAACGCGGAGCCTGGTGCGTATCTCACCACCGAGGTGGCCCTCGCGAGCTCTCCACCCTCACGCTCGAGCAGTTTGCGCTCGACACCTGCCGAGGGGGAGGCCACCCAAGGCAAATCGTGGACGGGAACGGTGCAGCGATCCGCCCAATCGGCACGGATGGAAGTGGTTGGCGCCAACATGGCCGACATCATGGCGCGTCAGCGCTGTGGTGGCAACGCGCGGCGGGCCACCATGTCGATCTCGATGAGCGCGCCCTTGGCCAGGCCGCTCACGCCCACGCAGGTACGCGCTGGTCGACGGCCCGGCGGGAAGTAGGTTTGGTACACCCCGTTCATCGTCTCGTAGTCGCGGTCAAAGTGCAGCAGGTAGATGCGCACCTGCAGCACGTCGGAAAGGCTCAGTGCGCAGCCTGCGAGCACGGTCTGCAGGTTGTGCATCACCTGGTGGGTCTGCGCCACGATGCCCTCGGGATAGGCGGAGTCGAGCGAGGTTCCCGAGAAGGGCATCTGGCCGGTCACGAACACCCACCCGTCCACCTCGGTGGCGTGGCTGAACGGCGCCACCGGGTCAGGGGCGCCAGGGATCATGTGGTACGCAATGGGCGAGTTCATGTGGGGTGGTGTGGTGGTGACCTGGTTGCTATTCAGTTGGGCCCTGGCCGTGATGCGCTTTGTTGGGCACACCGGCTTCAGGCCCGTCGCATCGGCACGGCAAAGCCGCGCGCCACGGCCGGCCGCGCCAGCAGGTTCTGATACCAGCGTTGGACATGGGGAAAGTCGGCCAGATCGACGCGATGTCGCTCATGGCGCCAGACCCAACCCAGGATGGCGAAATCGGCGATGGACAGCTCCCCAGCAAAGTATTCCTGCTCGGCCAGGCGTCGGTCCATCACGCCGTAAAGGCGCCGAGTTTCGGCGCTGAAACGCTCCAGGCCGTAACGGCGGTTGCTCTCGTCGCCCAGCGCGATGAAGTGGTGCACCTGTCCGGGCATCGGCCCGAAGCCGCCCACCTGGAACATCAGCCACTCCAACACGGCCACGCGTGCCGCCGGGTCGCGCGGCATGAACAAGCCTGTCTTCTCGGCCAAGTAGATCAGTATGGCGCCCGACTCGAACACGCTGATCGGTCTTCCGCCCGGGCCGTCGGCATCGACGATGGCCGGGATCTTGTTGTTCGGGCTGATCTTCAGGAAGGCAGGGTCGAACTGCTCGTCCTTGGTGATGTCAACGATGTTCACCTGGTAGGGCAGGCCCATTTCTTCCAGCGCCACGCTGATCTTGCGGGCGTTGGGCGTGTCGAATCCAAACAGTTGAATCGTCAAGGTGGATACCTCTTTGCTGCAGCCTCTCGGTCAGGCGGGCATCCTAGGCCGAGTTCATGCGCAACCGCAACTCGAAGGGGACTCGGCACCACGCCTGCTACGCTTGCCGCTCGCACAGTGCTGTCAACATCTGAACAGGTCCCCCATGGCAGATTCCAGTCTCGTCATTCTTCGCATCCGTGCGCGGCCGGTCTTGGTGCCGATGAAGCTGCCGCTGCACACGGCAAGCGGCGCCATCGATCAGGCCGCACTCGTGCTGCTGGACCTGGAAACGACGGCGGGCATCACGGGCCGCGCGTATCTGTTCGCGCCGTCCCCAGCCCACCTGGCGCCGATCGTCGCGTTGATCGACGCCATGAGCGGGATGCTGGCCGGCGACGCGGTCGTCCCCTTCGAGATCGAGAAGAAGCTGCGTGCGCGACACAAGCTGCTAGGTGTCCACAACATCGTGCTCTTTGCCATGTCGGGGATCGACATGGCCGCCTGGGACGCCTTGGGGCAGTCCCTGAACCAGCCCTTGACCGTGCTGCTGGGGGGCACGCCGCGGCCGGTGCGGGCCTACAACTCCAAGGGCCTGGGCATCATGCCGCTGCCCGCACTGGCCGATCAGGCCCGGCAACTGGTCGACGAAGGCTTC
>JBIKMY010000082.1:0-7485 GCA_044358945.1 Rubrivivax sp. | reverse complement strand
AGCGCTCAGAGCACCCAGGCCCTTGAGCAGCTCGGTCACGCGGCCAGACTTGCCCAGGAATCGGGCCTTGGCGTTTTCCAGTTCGGCCGCAGTGGGGGCGGCTTCGAACTCGGACGCCGCCTGCGCGAGCAGGGAATCGAGATCGTTCATCGGATGCAGTTTCAGGCGGAAGAAAGCGACGTCGGAAACGAAAAGAGGCCGCCACGAGGTGACGGCCTCTGGAATGCTTGCAGGCCCCGAGGCTGGCCCCGGGGCCCGATCATCAAGCCAGTTGAGCCTTCACCTTGTCCACGATGCTGGCAAAGCCAGCCGGGTCGTTGACAGCCAGATCGGCCAGGACCTTGCGGTCGATGTCGATCTGCGCCTTCTTCAGGCCGGCCATGAACTTGCTGTAAGTGACGCCCATCGACCGGGATGCCGCGTTGATACGGGCGATCCACAGTTGACGAAACACCCGCTTGCGGGTGCGACGGTCACGGTAGGCATATTGACCGGCCTTCATCACCGCCTGCTTGGCGATGCGGAAGACGTTCTTGCGGCGGCCGCGGAAGCCCTTGGCGAGCTTCAGGATCTTCTTGTGACGGGCGTGTGCGGTGACACCACGTTTGACGCGAGGCATGTGTGTGCTCCTTGTTCAGTGGTGGGGGATCAGAGACCGGCGAACGGCAGCATCGCTGCCATGTGGCCCATGTTGGTCTCGTGCACATTGGCCGCGCCGCGCAGATGACGCTTGCGGGTGGTGCTCTTCTTGGTGAGGATGTGGCGCTTGAACGCCTGTCCACGCTTAACGGTACCGCCGGGGCGGACGCGGAAGCGCTTCTTGGCGCTGCTCTTGGTCTTCATCTTGGGCATGACTGCTCCTGTTGTTGGACACCTTTGCAGGCGACCGTGTCTCCACGGTACTTATCCGGCCTGCATTGGCTTGTGGTGCTTCCGTCCGGGCTTTCACCCGGCGGGAGCTTTCATCAACCAGCCCCTGTTGCCAGGCACCGGTTGTTTCAACCGCCCGCCGGTCAACCCGGTGGGCGAATGATCTTCATGAACGATCTCTTCCAGCTAGACTCACTTGCGCTTGGGCGCCAGCACCATGATCATCTGCCGCCCTTCGAGCTTGGGCATGTGCTCCACCACCGCCACGTCGGCCAGCTCATCGCGGATGCGCTCCAGCAAGCGCATGCCGATGTCCTGGTGCGTGATCTCGCGGCCGCGGAACCGTAGCGTGACCTTGCCCTTGTCGCCGTCCTCGGCGATGAAGCGGCGCAGGTTGCGCATCTTGATCTGGTAATCGCCTTCGTCCGTGCCCGGACGGAACTTCACTTCCTTGATCTCGATGACCTTTTGCTTGGACTTGGCCTCGGCGGCCTTCTTCTGCTCCTGGTACTTGAACTTGCCGTAGTCCATCAACCGGCAGACCGGAGGATCTGCCACCGCCGCGATCTCGACCAGATCGACGTCGAGTTCACCTGCCATTCGAAGCGCGTCCATCAAGCTGACGATGCCGAGCGGCTCATTCTCGACACCGTTGAGGCGCACCTGCGGCGCCATGATTTCGCGATTCAGCCTGTGCTTGCGCTCCGCGTTCGGCACGCGGCGGTCCATGAAGGTAGCGATGGTTCAAACCCCTCTGTGCAACCCCGAGGCAATGCGGGGCCGCCTTGAAAATGAATCGGGCGCGACGAAGACTCAGGCCTTCCGGGAAATGTCACCCAGCAGCTTCGAGGAGAAGTCTTCCAGGGGCATCACGCCAAGGTCCACGGACCCTCGTGCGCGCACCGCAACGGCCCCGCTTGCCTTCTCCTTGTCGCCCACGACGAGGATGAACGGGACCTTTTGCAACGAATGCTCACGGATTTTATAGTTGATTTTCTCGTTTCGGCTGTCAACCGACACCCTAACTCCTTGTTTTCGCAGCGTTTTCGCCACTTCCCTTGCGTATTCGTGCTGGTGGTCGGTGATGGGACACACCACCGCCTGCTCCGGCGCCAGCCACGCGGGCAGCGCGCCGGCGTGCTGTTCGATCAGGATGCCGATGAAACGCTCCAGGCTGCCGACGATGGCGCGGTGCAGCATCACGGGGTGGCGGCGTGAGCCGTCATCGGCCACGTACTCGGCGTCCAGCCGCTCGGCCATGGAGAA
This sequence comes from Rubrivivax sp., assembly GCA_044358945.1. Classification (GTDB taxonomy): domain Bacteria; phylum Pseudomonadota; class Gammaproteobacteria; order Burkholderiales; family Burkholderiaceae_C; genus Rubrivivax. Next base: position 5,349 of record JBIKMY010000082.1, on the reverse strand, counting down.
GTCCACCTGGATGGTGCCGCACTGCCACTGCCGGCCGATGGCGTCCTTGAGCGTGTACTCCACCTTCGGGCCGTAGAAGGCGCCGTCGCCTTCGGCAATGACGAACTCCACGCCAGAGCGGCGAAGGCTTTCCATGAGCGCGTGCTCGGCCTTGTCCCACACCTCGTCAGAGCCAATGCGCGCAGCCGGCCGCGTGGCCACCTTGTAGAGGATGTCGGTGAAGCCGAAGTCGGCATAGACCTTCTGCAGCAGCGCCGTGTAGGCCACGCACTCCTCCAGGATCATGTCCTCGGTGCAGAAGATGTGGCCGTCGTCCTGAGTGAAGCCGCGCACGCGCATGATGCCGTGCAGGCCGCCTGTGGGCTCGTTGCGGTGGCACTGGCCGAACTCGCCATAGCGCAGCGGCAGGTCGCGGTAGCTCTTGATCCCCTGTTTGAAGATGAGGATGTGGCCCGGACAGTTCATCGGCTTGAGGGCGTAGTCGCGCTTTTCGCTCTCGGTGGTGAACATGTTGTCGCGGTACTTGTCCCAGTGGCCGGTCTTCTCCCACAGGGCTTTGTCCAGGATCTGCGGGCCCTTGACCTCGAGGTAGCCGTTGTCGCGGTACACCTGACGCATGTACTGCTCCACGCCCTGCCACACCGTCCAGCCCTTGGGGTGCCAGAACACGACGCCGGGGGCGTGGTCGTCGATGTGGAAGAGGTCCAGTTCACGGCCGAGCTTACGGTGGTCGCGCTTCTCGGCCTCCTCCAGCATGAGGAGGTGCTTCTGCAGGTCGTCCTTGCTGGCCCAGGCCGTGCCGTAGATGCGCTGCAGCATCTCGTTGCGGTGGTCGCCGCGCCAGTAGGCGCCGGCCACCTTCATGAGCTTGAAGTGCCTGAGCTTGCCGGTGCTGGGCACGTGCGGGCCGCGGCACAGGTCTTCGAAGCCGCCCTCGCGGTACAGGGAAACGTCCTGGCCTTCGGGAATGCTGGCGATGATCTCGGCCTTGTAGTGCTCGCCCAGGCCTTTGAAGTAGGCCACGGCCTCGTCCCGCGGCAGCACACGGCGCTCCACCTTCTCGTCCTTGCGGGCCAACTCCGTCATGCGGGCCTCGATGGCCGCCAGGTCGTCCGGTGTGAAGGGGCGCTTGTAGGCGAAGTCGTAATAGAAACCGTGCTCGATGACCGGGCCGATGGTGACCTGCGCCTCGGGAAACAGCTCCTTCACGGCATAGGCCAACAGGTGCGCCGTGGAGTGGCGGATCATCTCCAGGCCGTCAGCGTCGCGGTCGGTCACGATGGCCAGGCGGGCATCGGCCTCGATGCGGTGGCTCAGGTCCACGATCTGGCCGTCCACCTTGCCGCCCAATGCGGCCTTGGCCAGGCCGGCACCGATGGAGGCAGCCACTTCACCCACCGTCACTGGGGCGGGAAATTGACGTTGCGAGCCGTCGGGCAGCGTGATGTTCAACATGGGGATCTCCGGGAAATTCAGGCCACAAAAAAGCGCGGTGGGAGCCGCGCTTCGTGGGTCTTGGATCAGGACGTGACAGCGCGGCCGGGGTCAAACCTCGGTGAGGGAGAAGGTCGTAGTCCGCGGTGTCATAACCCGTCGTGCCTTTCCTGCTCTTGTTGCGGCGCCTGCCACGGTTGATCGATGACAGATTGTAGTCAGGGCAGGGGCAACGGCTCGATGCTGCCGCGCTGGGCCCACTCGGTAAACTCATCGGCCAGGCGCTGGCTTTCGGCCACGGCCGTGCGCCACACCCGCTGACGAGCGGCCTCGTCGTGGGCGTAGGTCTTGAAGTCGCTGCGGTCGGGCAACTTGGCGCCGGGCAGCGTGGCCACCCACTCAGGGCTCGGGCACATCAACACCAGGTTGTCCAAGGCCGCAGTAGCGCGGTGCCGCGCACGCCACACCTTGTCCAGCCAGCCCGGCACCACCGTGGGCTGGAAGTGCGGGTACAGCACCAGACCCTGCGGCATGCCGGCGTAGGGCCAGTGCAGGTGGTAGTCGGTGATGCCGCCGTCCCAGTAGGCGCCGCGCGGGCCACCGGGGATGTCGTGCACGGCCTTCAGCCAGAAAGGGATGGAGCAGCTGGCCAGGATGGCGGGCGAGAGGTTGGCGGCATCCAGCCGAGCCTGGCGGGTGGGGAAGTCGTCCAGCGGCAGGGGCAGCGCATCCCGAGGGTCGCTGAAGACAACGCGCTCCAACCAGCCGCCTAACGCGCGCCGGTGCAGCGCGTTGGCGAAGAAGGCACCGGCGTAGCCCAGCGGGGTGCGCAGCCGCCCTTCCCGGCCCAGCACATGCCGGCCGTGGCTGGTGACGACGTGCAGGCGCCGGCGGGGGTGGGACAGGACCTCCTGCGCGCGGGCGCCCAGCCGCTGCTCGATCTTGCGGCCGAAGGCGTGGCTGACCACCTCGGCCATGGGCTGCTGGCCCGGCGCATGGTCGTAGGTCTGGGTGACGTAGTCCTCGGCCAGCTGAGCAAGAGCCGCCCCGGCATCGGGCAGGCATGCGCAGGCCAGGCGCCACGCGCCGATGGACGCGCCCACCAGATGCACCACCTGCGGTGCATCGGTCAACCAATGCCCGAACACATAGCGGTCCAGCGGGTTGAGCACCAGCCCCTTGGGGCCGCCGGCCGCTCCGGGCACCAGGTGGACGTCCTGCGGCCGCAGGCCGCGCTCTCGCAGCACTGCTGCGGCACGGGGCCCGGCATGGATCTGCAGCGCTTTCATGGAGCGAAGGGCCTGCGCGAGCGCGGTCTTGGGCTCAGCGCGGCTGCCCCAGCCATCGCTGCACCAGGCGCACCCAGTAGCTCGCGCCCACGGGGATGAGCTCGTCGTTGAAGTCGTAGCTCGGGTTGTGCAGGGTGCAAGGGCCTTCGCCGTGGCCCATCTCGCGGTGCAGGCCGTCGCCGTTGCCGATGAAACCGTAGGCGCCGGGCCGCGCCTGCAGCATGTAGGAGAAGTCTTCCGAGGGCATGACCGGCTCCTGCTCGATGGCAAGCTCCACCCCCACCACCTCGCGCGCCACCTCGGCGGCGAACAGCGCCTCACGCTCGTGGTTGGTGGTGGCCGGCACGCGGCGGTTGAACTCAAAGTCACACTCGGCACCAAAGGCGGCACAGGTGTGGCGGGCGATGTCTTCCATGCGCTGCGCCACCAGGTCCATCACTTCGGCCGTGAAGGTGCGCACCGTGCCCTCCATGGTGCAGGTGGGCGGGATCACGTTGATGGCTTCGCCCGCCTGCAGCAAGGTGATGGACAGCACGGCGGTGTCCACCGGCTTCTTGTTGCGGCTGACGATGGTCTGGAAGGCCTGGATGAGCTGCGCGGCCACCACCACCGGATCCACTCCCCGGTGCGGCATGGCGGCATGCGCGCCCACGCCCTTGACCGTCACCTTGAAGGTGCTGCCCCCAGCCATCACCGGCCCGGGGCTGAAGGCGATGGCGCCAGCGGGCAGGCCGGGCCAGTTGTGCATGCCGAACACGGCCTCCACGGGAAACTGCTCGAACAGGCCTTCGGTCACCATGGCCTGGGCACCACCACGGCCCTCTTCCGCCGGCTGGAAGATCAGCACCACGGTGCCGTCGAAGTCGCGCGTGGTGGCCAGGTGCCGGGCCGCGGCCAGCAGCATGGCGGTGTGGCCGTCATGCCCGCAGGCGTGCATGGTGCCGGGGTGGCGGCTGGCGTGGGCGAAAGTGTTGTGCTCCTGCATGGGCAGCGCGTCCATGTCGGCGCGCAGGCCGATACGGCGGCCGCAGGCGCCGCCGTCCCGGCCGTGGACGACGCCCACCACGCCGGTCTTGGCCAGGCCGCGGTGCACCTCGATACCCCAGGACTGAAGCTGCTCGGCCACCAGGTCGGAGGTGAGCTGTTCCTCGAAGCCCAGCTCCGGGTGGGCGTGGATACGGCGGCGCAGCGCCGTCATGCCCGCCGCGTCCAGGGTGATGTCGTCGATGAGTTTCATGGTCTGTCCTCCAGGGCTGCTGCCGGGATTGAAACGCCAGCGGTTCAGAGTGGCATGTCAGGTTGGATTCTCAGGATGGAATGTGCGTCCCGTGATGCTCAGGCATGCGCCCGCGCGAGCGCCTGCTCCAGATCGGCAATGAGGTCGCCCGCGTCCTCGATGCCCACGGACAGGCGCAGCAGGTCGGGCGGTGCCGGCGTGCCAGCGCCCTCCACGCTGGCGCGGTGTTCGATGAGGCTCTCCGTACCGCCCAGGGACGTGGCGCGCTTCCACAGCTCCACGTTCGCCGCCGTGGCGATGGCCGCGACCTCCCCGCCCTTGGCCCGGATGGACATCATGCCGCCGAAGCCGCCCTGCATCTGGCGCGCCGCCACCGCGTGGCCGTGGGCGCTGGGCAGGCCCGGGTACAGCACGGCCTCTACCAGCGGGTGGCCGTGGAAGTGCTCGGCAATGCGCTGCGCCGACTGCGAAGCCGCGCGCACGCGCAAATACAGCGTGCGCATGCCGCGCAGCAGCAACCAAGCCTCGAAGGAGCCCAGCGTGCCGCCGATCTGCGCGCGCACCATCTTCACGCGGCGCCAGTACTCGCTGTCCTCGCGCGTGACCAGCACGCCGGCCACCAGGTCGGAGTGGCCGTTGAGGTACTTGGTACCCGCGTGCATGACGATGTCCGCCCCCAGGGTCAGCGGCCGGGTCAGCACGGGCGAAGGCACGGTGGAATCGACCGCCACCAGCGCGCCGGCGGCGTGGGCGATCTCAGACGTGGCCGCGATGTCCGTGACGGTCCACAGCGGGTTGGCCGGGGTCTCGATCCACACCAGCTTGGTCACCCCCGGTCGAACGGCGGCCTGGACGGAGGCCGGGTCGGTCATGTCGATCAGCTCGACGTTCAGGCCCCAGCGCGTGGCGAAGTTCATCAGCCAGTTGCGCAGCGACCAGTACATGACCTTGGGCGCGAGCACGTGGTCCCCAGGCGACAGGGCCTGAAACACCGCCGTGGCCGCGGCCATGCCGGAGGCGAACAGCGCCGCCTGGGCGCCCTCCTCCAGTTGCGCCATCACGGCCTCGGCCTGATCGAAGGCGGGGTTGTCGGCGCGGGCGTAGACGCGGCCTGAGCGGTACTGGTTGTCGGGGTCACGCAAGTAGGTGGACGAGACGTGGATGGCCGGCGTGATGGCGCGGGTCTTTTCATCCACCCAGCCCAGTGCCTGGGCGGCGATGCTTTCGGGTTTGACGCGGCGGGGGTCCATGGGATGGGGCTCCTGGGCAGGGGGTCAGGCGATCAGAACTTGATTGTGAGGTTGGCGTTGAAGGACGGCCGCGGTCGGCGCAGGTTGCGCGTGGACTGCTCCAGGCCGCCGTCATCCACCAGCCAAACACGGTTCACAT
>JBIKMY010000081.1:0-7495 GCA_044358945.1 Rubrivivax sp. | reverse complement strand
GCCGGCTACGCCGCCCACATCCTGGGCGATGCGCTGGAAGGCGAGGCGCGCGATGTGGGCCGGGTGCTGGGCGGCATCGCGCTGCAGGTCGCCCAGCGGGCCCAGCCCTTCGCTCCGCCGTGCGTGCTGCTGTCGGGCGGCGAGACCACGGTGACGGTGCGCGGCCAGGGCCGCGGCGGGCGCAACGTGGAGTGCCTGTTGTCCATGGCGCTGACGCTGCGCGGCCAGCCCCGTGTGCACGCCCTGGCCGGTGACACCGATGGCGTGGACGGGCAGGAGGAGACCGCGGGCGCATTGCTGGCGCCCGACACGCTGGAGCGCGCCTTTGCCGCCGGCCTGCGCCCGGCCGACGCGCTGGTGGACAACGACGGCCACGGCTTCTTCGGCGCCCTGGGTGACAGCGTGGTCACCGGCCCGACACTCACCAATGTCAACGACTTCCGCGCCATCGTCATCGATGCGCCGGCTTGAGGAACCCACCATGCCCACCATCCGAGTTGAACTCTTCGAAGGCCGCAGCGTCGAGCAAAAGCGCGCCCTGGCCCAGGCCCTGACCGAGGCCACCGTACGCACGCTGGGCGGCTCGGCCGATGGCGTGGACGTGGTGTTCTTCGACATCGCCCGTCACGACTGGGCCACGGGCGGGGTGTTGTGGAGCGACAAGGGAGGCGCTGCTGCGCCCGCACCCACGCCCCCGAAAGCCGCCGGGCCGGCCTGAGCCTCAGGTGGCGGTGTGGGGGGCTGCAGCGTCCTTCACCACCTTGCCGTTCTGCACGATCAGCGCCAGGTGCTCGCCCTGGCCCGTGAGCACGCTGATGTCCTGCAGCGGGTTGCCGTCCACCAGCAGCAGGTCGGCCGTCGCCCCGGGCGCGACGACGCCCAGGCGGCCGTCCATGCGCAGCACATGGGCGGCGTGGATGGTGGCCGCGCGCAGCGTCTCGGCCGCGCCCAGCACGCCTGCGCGCAGCGTGAATTCGTCCGACTGCAGTCGATGTGACTCGCCCAGCAGATCGGTGCCGAAGGCCATGCGCACGCCCGCCGCCGCAAAGATCTCCAGCGAGCGCAGGGCGGCGCCGCGCACGTTCTCGATCTTGGCCACCGACTCTGGCGGCAGACCAAGCGCCGCGCCCTCGCTGGCCAGCGCCTCGTAGGTCACCAGCGTGGGCACGGCGATGGCGCCGTGCTCGGCCATCACCCGCGCCGCTTCGGCGTCCACCAGGTTGCCGTGTTCGATGGTGCGTACGCCACAGCGCACGGCCCGCATGATGGCCTTGGCGGTGTAGGCGTGCGCCAGCACATAGGTGTCTGCGTTGGCCGTCTCCTCCACCGCTGCCCGGATCTCATCCTCGCTGAAACCGAGGTAATGGATCGGATCGGTGGGGGAGGCCACGCCGCCTGAGGCCATGATCTTGATCTGGGTGGCCCCCATCTGAATTTCCTCGCGCACGGCGCGGCGGACGGCATCTACGCCGTCGACCACGCGGCCCATGGCCCCGATCTTGGGGGTGCAGGGGCAGGGCTCGATGACGTCGTTGCGCTCGCGGAAGTCCCCGTGGCCGCCCGTTTGCGACAGCGCGCGGCCCGAGGGGAAGATGCGCGGCCCTTCGACCAGACCGGTGCGCACCGCCTCGGCCAGCGACCAGTCGGCCCCCGCGGCGTCGCGCACGGTGGTGAAGCCACGCATCAGCATGCCCTGCAGGATGGGCACGGCGCGCAGCACGGCCAGCACATTGGGCATCTTGGCCAGGCGCCCGGCGTTCAGCAACGAAGCGAGCACGTGCACATGGCAGTCGATGAGGCCGGGCATCAGCACCTTGCCGCGGGCATCGATCACGCGAGCGCCGGTGATGTCCACGGGCTGTTCGGACACCTCGGCGATGGTGGAGCCTTCCACGCGGACGAAGCGGTTCTTGAGCAGGGCGCCGGCAGCGGCGTCCAGCACGTCGGCATGTTCGAAGACGATCATGATCCAGGTCTCCAGGCGCTCAGGCCTCGGGTTTGGGAATGGGCCGGGGCTTGCCATCCTTGTCGATGGCCACGTAGGTGATGCGGGCCTCGGTCACCTTCACCACCTGCGGGTTCACGGGGTTGCGCTCGGCAAACACCTCCACGTGCACGGTGATGGAGGTGTTGCCCACGCGCTCCACCCGGGCGTAGAAGCTCAGCAGGTCGCCGATAGACACCGGCTGCTTGAACAGGAATTCGTTGACCGCCACGGTGGCGATGCGCCCGCGGGCTATGCGGTAGGTCAGCACGGCGCCGGCCATGTCCACCTGCGCCATCAGCCAGCCGCCGAAGATGTCGCCGTTGGCATTGACGTCCGAGGGCAGCGGCATCACACGCAGCACCAGTTCGCGCTGGTCGGGCAGGGTTTCGGGCGACAGCAGCCGGCCGGTGGCCTGGGGCAAGGTGGTGGGTGCGGAGCTCATCCTGCCGATGATAGGACGCGCAGCCTCAAGAACCGGGGGCGTGGGGTCGGGAAGCGCCCGGCCACGCTGCGCCGCATCCGCGACACTGCGTCACATGCGACCCCAAGGCCCCTCACTGTCTGCCACCGCCCCTTCCGACCAGCCCGCCACCCCCCGCTCCGACTGGGCCACGCTGCGTCGCCTTTTCCCCTACCTCTGGCGCTACCGCTGGCGCGTGGGCATCGCGCTGGCGTTCCTGATGTCGGCCAAGGTGGCCAACGTGAGCGTGCCGCTGCTGCTGAAGGAACTGGTGGACAGCCTGACGATCGCGCCGGGCTCGGCTGCGGCGATGCTGGTGGTGCCCGCGGGGCTGCTGCTGGCCTATGGCGCGCTGCGCCTGTCTACCTCGCTGTTCACCGAGCTGCGCGAGTTGGTCTTCGCCAAGGCCACGGAGGGCACCACGCGCAGCATCGCGTTGGAGGTGTTCGGCCACCTGCACGCGCTGAGCCTGCGCTTTCACCTGGAGCGCCAGACCGGTGGCATGACGCGCGACATCGAGCGCGGCACGCGCGCCGTGCAGTCGCTCATCTCGTACTCGCTCTACAGCATCCTGCCCACGCTGGTGGAGGTGGTCATGGTGCTGGCGCTGCTGGGCTGGAAGTTCGACGCCGGCTTTGCCCTCATCACGGTGGCCGCCCTGGTGCTGTACATCGTCTTCACCGTGACGGTGACCGAGTGGCGCACCAAGTTCCGCCGGCGCATGAACGAGATGGACTCCACGGCGCACACCAAGGCCATCGATTCGCTGCTGAACTACGAGACGGTGAAGTACTTTGGCAACGAGTCCTTCGAGGCCAAGCGCTATGACGAGAGCCTGGAGCAGCTGCGCCGCGCCGCGCTCAAGAGCCAGACCACGCTGAGCCTGCTCAACACCGGCCAGCAGATGATCATCGCCACCGCCCTGGTGGCCATGCTGTGGCGTGCCACCCAGGGCGTGGTGGACGGGCGCATGACCCTGGGTGACCTGGTGATGATCAACGCCTTCATGATCCAGCTCTACATCCCGCTGAACTTCCTGGGCGTGATGTACCGGGAGATCAAGCAGGCGCTGACCGACCTGGACAAGATGTTCGGCCTGCTGTCGCGCCACCGCGAGGTGGACGACGTGCCCCAGGCGCCGGCGCTGGCCGTGCGCGAAGGCACGGTGCGCTTCGAGAACGTGGACTTCGCCTACGACCCGGCGCGCCCCATCCTGCACGGTGTGAGCTTCGAGATTCCCGCGGGCAAGACGGTGGCAGTGGTGGGTTCTTCAGGGGCGGGCAAGTCCACCCTGGCGCGGCTGATGTTCCGCTTCTACGACGCCACAGGCGGGCGCATCACCATCGACGGGCAGGACATCCGCCAAGTCACGCAGGCCAGCCTGCGCGCGGCCATCGGCATCGTGCCGCAGGACACGGTGCTGTTCAATGACACGGTGGAATACAACATCGCCTACGGCCGGCCGGGCGCCACGCGCGAGCAGGTGGAGGCCGCGGCCCGGGCCGCGCACATCCACGACTTCATTGCCTCCACGCCCCAGGGCTACGGCACCATGGTGGGCGAGCGCGGCCTGAAGCTCTCGGGCGGCGAGAAGCAGCGCGTGGCCATTGCCCGCATGCTGCTGAAGAACCCGCCCGTCGTCATCTTCGACGAGGCCACCTCCGCGCTGGACTCGGCCAACGAGCGCGCCATCCAGGCTGAACTCAAGACTGCCGCCCAGGGCAAGACGGCCCTGGTCATCGCCCACCGCCTGTCTACCGTGGTGGACGCGCACGAGATCATCGTGCTGGAAGCCGGCCGCGTGGCCGAGCGTGGCGCCCATGCCGAGCTGCTGGCGCTGGACGGGCGCTATGCCCGGATGTGGCGCCTGCAGCAGGCCCAGTAATGAAACCGTGACTGCGCCCTCTGCAGTTCGCCGTCCTCGCCCCTCAGGCCTGCGCCCGCTGCTTCGGGGCGTCGGCGGTGCCGAAGCAGCAGTTCTTCAGCGTGGGTTGGTTCTCGTAGATTCAGCCCCGGTGCAGCCGCGCGGTATTCCAGCAGCAGGCGGCGCTGTTCGAGGGCCCCAGGCCGTAGACCGCGTTGCGGTATGGTCATGGTGGCGATCTCCCCAGCGGCAGGTGCTCGTCCGACGTCTTCGCGCGGCGGCGGCCTTTGGGAAAGAGCTGGTGGAAAGATCTGGTTTGTGCCTACGCGGCGCCCATGAGGACAGGAGCGACGATGCAACACCCTGCGCAGGAAGCGGCCCGGCTGCTGTGGAACTGCCGTGTCTCGGGCACGGCGATCGAGGCGCTGCCCGAGGCCCTGCGCCCCCGCGATGCGGCGGCGGGCCACGCGGTACAGGCGGCACTGCCTGGCGTGGCCGGGCAACGGGTGGTGGGTTGGAAGATCGCAGCCACCAGCGCGGCCGGGCAGGCGCACATCCAGGTGGACGGGCCCTTGCCCGGCCGCATCCTGGAAGAATTCGTCCACCCCATGGGTGCCACGCTCACGCTGGTGGGTAACCGCATGCGGGTGGTGGAGCCCGAGTTCGCCTTCCGTCTGGGCGCGGACCTGCCGCCGCGCGCGGCGCCCTACACGGCGCCGGAGGTGCTGGCGGCCACGGCGTCGCTGCACCCGGCGTTCGAGGTGCCCGATTCGCGCTTTGCGGATTTCGCCCGCGCCGGCAAGGCGCAGTTGATCGCCGATGACGCCTGCTGCGGCCGCTTTGCCTTCGGGCCAGCTGCGCCTGAGGACTGGCGCACGACGGACCTGGCGGACCACCGCGTCCAGGCCACGGTGCAGGGGGCGCAGGGCTCGGTGCGCTACACCCGCGAAGGCCAGGGGCGTGCCCTGCTGGGGGACCCGCGCACGGCGCTCACCTGGCTGGCCAACGAACTCTCGGCCCTGGGCATCGGCCTGCGTGCCGGCGACTGGGCCTCGTGCGGCACCTGCATGGTGCCGCTGGAGGTGCTGCCCGGCGACCGCGTGCAGGCCGACTACGGCGCCTTCGGCCGCATCGAGATTGGCCTGGTGGCGTAGCGCCGCTGCAGGGCTGGGGCGCTGCCGCCGCTGGCTCATCCGTGGCCCGCGCAGGGCCATGACCCTGACGCCCATAATCCGCCGCCCATGAAAACCGCCTCCTCCCACCTGCTGCGAACCTTTGTCACCGGCGCCCTGGCCGCCTTGCCGGTGGCCGCCACGGTGTTCGTGTTCTGGTGGGCGGTGAGCCTGCTGTGGCGCTGGCTCGGCCCGGGCAGCGCGGTGGGCTCGGTGCTCAGCGGCATCGGCCTGGGGGTCAGCGGTTCGGAATTCGTTGGCTACCTGATGGGCCTGGGCATCGTGGCCCTGGGTGTCTTGCTGCTGGGTGTGTTGATCGAGCGCGCCATCGGCCGCAGCATGGCCCGCTTGGTGGACCGGCTGCTGCGCCGCATTCCCCTGGTGCGCACGGTGTGGGACCTGGCGCAGCGCATGGTCGGCCTGCTGCAGCAGAACCCGCCCGGGGGCGCCGAAGGGGGTGCGCGCTCGCTCACGCCGGTGTGGTGCCACTTTGGCGGGCCGGGCGGTGCGGCGGCGCTGGCGCTGCTGTCCAGCCCCGAGCCCGTGGAAGTGGGCGGGCGCCCCTGCCTGGCGGTGTTGGTGCCCACCGCCCCCGTGCCCATCGGCGGCGGGCTGCTGTTCGTGCCCCAGGAGTGGGTGAGCCCGGCCGCGGTGGGCGCCGAGGCGCTCACCAGCATCTACGTGTCGATGGGCGTCACCGCGGCGCAGCATCTGCCGCGGCCGGTGCCGCAGGCCACAAGCGCCTCACCGGGCCGGTCGGACAGCTCAGTCGGCTCGTTCGGCCCCGACCGCCAGCCCTGAGCGCAGGGCCAGCCCCACCCGCGTGGTGTCGGGCTCGTCGTAGGAGGGCTCCACCTCGAAGCCCAGCTGCTGGGCCAACTCCAGCATGCGTTCGTTCTCCTTGAGCACGTCGCCCACCATGCGGCGGGTGCCACGGCTGCGGAAGTGGGTGATCAGCTTGCGCATCAGCAACTCGCCCAGGCCGCCGCCCTTGAGGTCTGAGCGCACGACGATGGCGAACTCGGCCTGCTCGTTGTCGGGGTCGGCCACGGCGCGCACCACGCCCAGCGTTTCCTCTGCGCCCTCGGGGCCGGGGGCGGTGGCGATGAAGGCCATCTCGCGCTCGTAGTCGATCTGCGTCAGCCGCGCCATCTCGGTGGGGCCGATCTGGCGCCGGCTGTAAAAAAAGCGCATGCGCATGTCCAGCGGCTGCAGCCGTTCCACGAAGGCCCGGTGCTGGGGTTCGTCCTCGGGCCGGATGGGGCGCAGCACCAGGGAGCGGCCCTGCCACTGCACGGTCTCCACCAGCTCCTGCGGGTAGGGCCGGATGGCGAAGTGCGATGCGCCTCCCGGGGCGGCGGCGCTCACGCGCACCCGGGCGTCCAGCGCCACCGCGCCGGCGGCGTCGCACAGCAAGGGGTTGAGGTCGATCTCGGCGATGCGGGGCTCGGTGGCCAGCAACTGGGCCACGGCCATCAGCGTGTCCACCACGGCGTCGATGTCTGCGGCGGGCACGTCGCGCCAGCCCCGCAGCAGGCGCGCCACGCGGGTGCGGTCGATCAATGCGCGGGCGAGGGCGGCGTTCAGCGGCGGCAGGGCCACGGCGCGGTCGGCCACCACCTCCACGGCGGTGCCGCCCTGGCCGAACAGCAGCACGGGGCCGAACAGCGGGTCGATGCTGGCGCCCACGATGAGTTCCAGCGCACGTGGCCGGCGCACCATGGGCTGCACGGTGAAGCCGTCGATGCGAGCGTCGGGCCGGCGCTGGGCAGCGCGCACCAGGATGGCCTGGGCCGCGGCCGCCACCTCCTGCACGTTCTCCAGGTTCAGCGCCACGCCGCCCACGTCGCTCTTGTGCGAGATCTGCGCCGACAGCACCTTCAGCACCACCGGAAAGCCCAGCGCCTGGGCTGTCTGCACGGCCGCCTCGGGCGTGGGCCCGGCGATGGCGGTGGGCACCACGGGCACCCCGGCAGCGGCCATCAAGGCCTTGGCCTCGGGCTCGGTCAGCA
>JBIKMY010000177.1:0-5072 GCA_044358945.1 Rubrivivax sp. | reverse complement strand
GTGCTGCGCATCGAGGGCCGCACACCGGTGATCTTCTTCGACGTGCCCGCTACCAAGTCGGGCGGCGGCGATACCGTGCTGATGTACGGTCATCTGGACAAGCAGCCGGAGTTCAGCGGCTGGCGCAAGGACCTGGGCCCCTGGACGCCCAAGATCGAGGACGGCAAGCTCTATGGCCGCGGAGGCGCCGACGACGGCTATGCGGCCTACGCCGCCATCACCGCGCTCATGGCTCTGGACGCCCAGGGCATCCCGCGCCCGCGCTGCGTGGGCCTGATCGAGACCTGCGAGGAAAGCGGCTCCTTCGACCTGCCGGCCTACATGGATGCGCTCAAGCCCCGCCTGGGCAACGTGGGTCTGGTGGTGTGCCTGGACTCGGGCGCCGGCAACTACGACCAGCTGTGGCTCACCACCAGCCTGCGCGGCATGGTCAGTGGCGTGCTGAAGGTGGAGATCCTGACCGAAGGCGTGCACTCGGGCGACGCCAGCGGCCTGGTGCCGTCGAGCTTTCGCATCCTGCGCCATGTGCTGGACCGGCTGGAAGACAGCGCCAGCGGCCGCCTCTTGCCCGAGGTCTTCCATTGCGAGGTGCCCGCCTCGCGCCATGCGCAGGCGCGTGCCACCGCCGCCATCCTGGGCGACGAGGTCTGGAAGCGCCTGCCCTGGGCCTGCGGGGCCGATGGGGCGGTGTCCCTGCCCACCACCACCGACCCCGTGGAGGGCCTGCTGAACCGCACCTGGCGGCCCGCGCTCAGCGTGACCGGTGCCGAGGGCTTCCCCGACATGCGCAACGCCGGCAACGTGCTGCGCCCCTACACCGCCTTCAAGCTCAGCCTGCGCACCCCGCCGCTGGTGGATGCCCATCTGGCCAGCCAGCAGCTCAAGACCCTGCTGGAGGACAACGCGCCCTACAACGCCAAGGTCACCTTCCACCCGGACGGACGCGCCGGGGCGCTGGGCGCCACCGGCTGGAACGCGCCCGAGCTGTCCCCCTGGCTGGAAGACGCACTCAACGCCGCCTCACGCGCCCGCTACGGCGCGCCCGTGGGCTACATCGGCCAGGGCGGCACCATCCCGCTCATGAACATGCTGCAGCAGGGCTTCCCCAAGGCGCAGATGATGGTCTGCGGCGTGCTCGGCCCCAAGAGTAATGCTCATGGACCGAATGAGTTCCTGCACATCGGCTACGGCAAGAAGCTCACCGCCGCCGTGGCGCAGGTGATTGCGGCTTGTCCGTGAGGGTAGCCGGGAGGTTCACTTAAAACCGCAAATTAGACGATTGATGTTAAATTTGCGGGAATGATAGATCGCCACGTTGAGCATGAAGTTGTCCGCCGCTTGAGTTCTGTGGTGCCAGCAGCCGTGCTGCTGGGTCCACGACAAGTCGGTAAGACCACCTTGGCCCGGCGTGTGGCCGCCCGGTGGCCTGCCGGCGCGGTCTATCTGGACATGGAGCGGTCGGCTGACCGGCGGCGGTTGGATGATGCTGACGCCTACCTGAGGGCGCAGGCCCCCCGGCTGGTAGTCATCGATGAGATCCACCGCGTTCCAGAGCTGTTCACGGTGCTGCGCGGCATCATTGACGATCGCCGCGCGTCGGGCCAGCGCTTCGGCCACTTCCTCTTGTTGGGCTCGGCCTCGCTGGACCTCATGCAGCAGTCGTCGGAGTCCCTCGCAGGTCGGGTGGCTTACCTCGAGTTGGGGCCAGTGGACGCTCAGGAAGCGGCCTCGGCCGGCATAGACCCCGACACCCTCTGGTGCCGTGGTGGCTTCCCCGACAGCCTGCTCGCGCCAGACCCGCAGGCCAGCTTCGAGTGGCGCCGGGACTTCGTGCGCTCCTATTTGGAGCGCGACGTGCCCATGTTCGCGCCGCGCATGCCCAGCCAGACCCTCGGCCGCTTGTGGACCATGCTGGCACATCAGCAGTCCGGCATGCTCAACGCCAGCCAACTGGCCGCCAGTCTGGGTGTCAGCACCCCCACGGTCGGACGCTACGTGGATCTGCTGGCCGATTTGCAGCTCGTGCGCCGACTGGCGCCCTGGGCCGCGAACGTGGGCAAACGGCTGGTCAAGACGCCCAAGGTCTACGTGCGCGACAGCGGCATCGTCCACGCCCTTCTGAGCCTGCCGGACCTGGACGCGCTGCTGGGCCACCCGGTGGTGGGTGGCAGCTACGAAGCCTTTGTGCTGGAGACCTTGATCAACGCCCTGCCGCTAGGCCGTACCCCCTGGTTCTACCGCACGGCCGACGGAGCGGAAATCGACCTGCTGATCGAAGAGGGTGGACGCCCCGTCATGGCCATCGAAGTCAAGCGATCTACCAGCCCAAGCCTCAGCCGCGGCTTCGGCCAGGCCTGTGACGATCTCGGCATCACCCAACGCTGGGTGGTCTACCCCGGCACCGAGCGATTCCCCATGCGCCAGGGCGCGCAGGCGGTGGGGGTGGTGGAAATGGCGAGGGCGGTGGCTTGGTAGGCCAATGGGTCTAAAACGTCAACCCCGACCCCACCCGCGCCCCCGACATCGGCTCCAGCAGCTTGAGCAAGGGCGAGATTTCGCGGTAGCGCAGGGCTACCTTGGTGGCGTAGTTGAAGAAGCGCGGCAGGTCCTGCGCGTAGGCGGGCTTGCCGTCGCGGTGCTTCAGGCGGCAGAAGATGCCCAGCACTTTCAGGTGACGCTGCAGGCCCATCCATTCGAGCTGGCGCCAGTGCTCGCCGAAGTCCTCGGCCACGGGCAGGCCCGCCTTGCGTGCGGCCTCCCAGCCGCGCACGGCCCAGTCGATTTCCTGGCCCTCCTCCCATGAGATGAAGGCGTCGCGCAGCAAGGAGGCGAAGTCGTAGGTGATGGGCCCGGCCAGCGCGTCCTGGAAGTCCAGGATGCCGGGCCCGGGCTCGGCGACCATGAGGTTGCGCGGCATCCAGTCGCGGTGCACCGCCACCACGGGCTGCGCCAGGGCGCTGTCGATCAGCAGGCGGCTCACCCGTTCCCAGTAGCCCTGTTGCTCGGCGGTCCAGTTGGTGCCGAACTCCTGCTTGACGCACCACTGGGGAAACAGTTCCAGTTCCCGCCGCAGCACCGCTTCGTCGTAGGGCGGCAGGGCCGCGGCAGGCACGCCCGTCTGGAACTGCACCAGGGCCGAGATTGCTGCGCGCATCAGCGTATCGGCGGGCGTGCCCGGGCCCGTCGCCGGGTCTGCCTGCATCGCCTTCAGGTACAGCGTGCCCCCCAGGTCCTCCAGCAGCAGGAAGCCGTTGTGCTCGTCAGCGGCCAGCACCTCTGGCGCGTGCAGCCCGGCCTGGCGGATGAGGCCGGCGATGTGGATGAAGGGCCGGACATCCTCCTGCGGCGGTGGCGCATCCATCACGATGAAGCTGCGGTCCTGCCCTTGGTGCTGACCCTGTATGCGCAGGTAGCGCCTGAAACTGGCGTCAGCCGAGGCCGCGGCCAGCGTGTGGACCTGCAGACCCCACGGGCCAGACAGGGCATCCAGCCACTCATGGAAGGCCGCTTGACGTTGCGCGCTGGTCCACTCGATGTTGCAGGGCGTCATGTGAAGTTCTGTCGGCTGGGCCAAGTCGATAATCGAAAGCATTCTAGGAAGGCGATTCGGGCAGCGAACCTGACGGATAGCCCTTTCGCTCCCGTGTCTGGACGTCTCCTTCAACCCTGCCCTGTGGTGTCTCTTCCTCGCTTGATTCCGCAGGTCCTGGCTGCCCAAGCGGCGCTGTGGCTGGGTGGTGCCTGGGCCGCGGGCGCGGACGCAGACCAGCCGGTGAAGATCGAGGCCCGTGCCATCAGCGGTACGGTCGACGAGGAGGCCCGCGCTGAGGGCGACGTCGAACTGCGTCGCGGCGGGCTGTTGGTCAAGGCCGATCGCCTGACCTACCGCATCCCTTCCGACCGCGCCATCGCCGAAGGGCGGGTGGTCGTGAACAACGAAGGCTCCACCTTCCGCGGCCCACGGCTGGAACTGCAGGTCGAGTCGCTGGAGGGCTTCTTCCTGCAACCAGACTTCGACCTGACCCGCACCAAGACGGCGGGGCGGGCACAGCGCATCGACTTCTTCGGCTCTTCGCGCTTCCAGGCCACGCAGCCTATCTATTCCAGTTGCCCGCTGGACGGCACTGGAGGCCCGGACTGGCTGTTGTCGGCGCGCAAGCTCACTGTCGACCTCGATGCCAACGAAGGCGTGGCCGAAGGCGCCCGGTTGCATTTCCTGGGGGTGCCGCTGCTGGCGCTGCCGTGGCTGACCTTTGCCGTGACGGGTGACCGAAAGTCCGGCTGGCTGCCCCCGGAATTCCGGTTGGACAGCCGCAGCGGCGCGTCCGTGACCGCACCGTACTACTGGAACATCGCCCACAACCGGGACGCAACGATCTCGCCAAGACTCGTGACCCGTCGGGGTTCTGCCGTGGACGCCGAGTTCCGCTATCTGGAGCCCGAGTTCCAGGGGTCGCTCTGGGTGGACTGGATGCCGTCAGACAGCCTGGCGGGTCGAGCCAGGCATGCCCTGAAGTCCAACCACGGCGGGGTCGTGCCGTGGTCTGTGGGTGCTGATCGTGGTCGGTACGACTGGAACGTGGTCCGGGTGTCGGACGCAGACTGGTGGAAGGACTTTCCCACTGGGGGCCTGTACTGGACCCCCCGCCTGCTGCCCCTGGCAGTCGCGGCCGAGCAGCCCTTGTCGATGTTCTCGCTGGAGGTGGATACCTACGTGCGCACCCGCCGCTGGCAGGTGTTGCAGTCGCTGACCGATCCCCTCGCGAGTCCGTACAACCGTTCCTTGCAGGTCGGGATGCGAAGCGGCGGCGACATATCGCACGGGCTGTTCGGAGACTTCGAGCTGGAGTTCAACCGCTTCGACCTGCCCAGCGCGACTACCGGCGCGGGCATGACGGGCACCTCGGCCTCTTCCACCCGGCCGAACGGGTATCGGCTCCATTTGCTGGGCCATTTGGAACGTCCTTGGCTCTTTCCGAGCGGCTGGCTGGTGCCGCGCCTGGCGCTGAACGCCGCAGGCTATGACCTGGACCAGGCTTTGCCCGACGGCCGGCGTCGCTTGTCACGCGCCA
>JBIKMY010000080.1:0-7581 GCA_044358945.1 Rubrivivax sp. | reverse complement strand
CGAGCCCATCTTCTGCAGCGTGGCCGCCGGCACGGGCGGCGGCGCACCCGTGGTGGTGCCGAAGGAGACGAAATAGCCGCGCGGCGCCAGGCTGGCCAGCGACTGGTCGAACGAGTTCTTGCCCACCGAGTCGTAGACCACCGGCACGCCGGCGCCGCCGGTGATCTCCTTCACCCGTGCGGCCACGTCCTCGCTCAGGCGGTCGATGCAGAACTCGTAGCCGTTGTCCAGGGCGAGCTGGCACTTCTGCGGCCCTGCGGCCACGCCGATCATGCGGGCGCCGATGTGCTTCCCCCATTGGCCAGCGAGCAGGCCCACGCCGCCGGCCGCGGCATGCCACAGCACGAATTGGCCGGGCTGCACGGCATAGCAGCGCTGCACGAGGTACTCCACCGTCATGGCCTTGAGCATCATGGCAGCGAGCTGTTCATCGCTCATGTGAGCGGGCGACTTCAGCAGCCGGGCGGCCGGGTAGTTGCGGTGCGTGGCGCAGGCGCCCAGCACCGGGCCGCTGATGTAGCACACGCGCTCGCCCACCTGGAAGTCCGTCACGTCCTCGCCCACGGCCTCCACCACGCCGGCTGCCTCGGTCCCTAAGCCACTGGGCAGCGGGAAGGGGTATGCACCGGAGCGGGCATAGATGTCCTGGAAGTTCAGGCCGATGGCGGTGTGGCGGATGCGCACCTCACCGGCAGCGGGTGCGGGCAGGTCGACGTCCTCGAACTTCAGGACTTCGGGGCCACCGGGGGCGTGGAAACGGACGACTTGGGTTTTCATGGGGCTGGGGGTGGGTGGGTCGGAAAGGGTGTGAAGGGTGGGCGGTGGCGGCCAGGGGCTCTCAATGCAGGGACGGGGCCAGGTAGGCCTGCACCAGATCGGTTGGCAGGCCTGCACGCAGGCGCTGGCTGGCGTGCGCGGTGGCCGCTCTCATGGCCGGCAAGTCCAGGTCCTGGGGTAGCAGCACCTGCACCCCATGCCCGCGCAGGGCGGTCAGGGCGGCTTCATCCTGGCTCTGGGCCAGCGCGCGCTGCTGGCGCGTGGCCGCGGCCACGGCGGCGTCCAGCACTTCGAGCTGCGCGGCGTCCAGGGCCTCATGCCAGGCGCGCGGGCACACCAGCAGCAGCACGCCGAAGAAGTGCCCGGTCAGGCTGACGTGCGGGTGGTGGCGCCACAGGGCAAACGTCAACAGGTTGGTCAGCGGGTTCTCCTGCGCCTGCACGGCACCGCTCTCCACCACGCGCGCAAGGTCCTTGACGTCGGTGGTCATGGGCAGGAAGCCCAGGGCCGCCAGGGCCTCGCGGTAGGCGGCGCTGTCCAGCGTGCGGATGATCATGCCCTGGCAGTCGGCCGGTGTGCGCAGGGGCCGCAACGCGTTGGAGACATGGCGGAAGCCGTTGTCCCAGAAAGCCAGCACCCGCAGGCCCGTGGCCCGCTCGACGGCCTGGCGCAGCAGTTGCCCGGCCGCGCCGTCCAGCGCTGCGAGTGCCTGCGCGCGATCGGCCACGGCGAACGGCAGGTCCAGCACGTCCAGCTCGGGCACCCGGTGGCTGAGGTAGCCGGAGGCCATATAGCCCAGGTGGCGCGAGCCCCCCTCCAGCGACGCGAACAGCTCGGCCGCCCGCTCCCCGGTCCGGGTGACATCGGGCATGAGTTCCACCGCCCCGTCCCAGCCGGCCGTCTCCAGCACTTGGGCCAGCGCGCGCAGCGAGGCTGTGAGGATGGAAGTCTCCCCCTGGTAGCCGGCCATGACGATGGGTGTGGACATGCGCGTAGAACTCAGCTGGCCTGGATCTTGGCGTCCTGGATGACCTTGCGCCAGCGATCGAAGTCTTCGTCGATGACACGGGTCAGCTGCTCGGGTGTGCGGGCCCAGGGTTCCAGGCCCGAGCGGATGAGCTGCACGTGGAAGTCGCGGTCTTCGGCCACGGCCTGGGCCTCGCGGCGCAGCAGGTTGATGGCCTCGGCCGGCGTGTCCTTGGCCAGGAACAGCGCCACCCAGGACGAGTAGTCGTAGCCCTTGACGCCTTGCTCGCGCAAGGTGGGCAGGTCACGGAACTGCGCGTGGCGCTCAGTACCGCAGTAGCCGATCAGGCGCACCCGGCTGTCCGCGAGGAAGGGCTGTGCCAGCGACAGCGCCATGGACATCAGCTGCACCTCGCCCGAGGCCACCGCCAGCGCCGCCTGACTGGCGCCGCGGTAGGGGACGTGCAGCAGGGACGTGCCGCTGAAGGACTTGAACATCTCCGTGGCCAGGTGCTGCGGGCTGCCCACGCCGCCGGAAGAGTAAGTCAGCTTCTCCGGCTGAGCCTTGGCCAGCTTGATCAGGTCTTGAACCGTCTTCACGGGCGACGAGGCCGGCACCGCGAAGAAGGTGGGGATGTTGGCGATGCCGGCCACGGGCAGGTAGTCCCTCCGAGGCTCGCCCTTGATCTTGCCGGGCTGCAGGTGCGGCAGGATGGTGACGATGCTGTTGTTCAGCGCGGCCACGGTGCGACCGTCAGGTCGCGTGCGCGACAACTGTTCCAGCCCCACCAGCCCGGCGGCGGCGGCCACGTTTTCCACCACCATCGAGGTGCCCAGGCGCGGCGCCAGGCGCTCGGTCATCAGTCGCACGGCCACGTCAGACGCGCTGGCCGCCTGCAGCGGTAGCACCACTTTCACCGGGCCCGGGTAGGTCTGGGCCCGGACGCGCTGGGCTGCCCCAGCGCTCAGCGCCCCCAGCGCGGTGGCACGGAGAAATCGGCGACGCTGCATGGGGGCTCCTGACGCTTGTGTGGAAAAGGGCGGACGCTCATAAGGTCGACACCTTGATGGGTGCTTCCTTGGGGATCATCACGTCGGCGGCCGACTTCTCGTTGATGCCCGCATCCGTCCACTCGGGCACGCGCCCCAGGACGGCGGCCTCGCGCCAGTCGAAGTTCAGCTCCACCTTGATGCCGTTGACGGGCTCGCGCATGAAGAGCTGGTAGAGCTTGGAGTTGTGGGCCTTGCGCTCGCTGAACTCCACGCCGTTGGCCTTGAGGCGGTCGATGAACTCGGCCAGACCGTCGCAGTTGATGCACAGGTGGTCGATGCGGCCGGAGCCCGGTGCGCCGGCGGCGGAATAGTCCTGGCCTTCCTTGTCGCTGGGCGTCTTTAAGTAGGTGTCCTGGTGCGTCGAGTGGCGCGCCTTGCCGATGTGGATGACGTCCTGCTCGCCGATGTAGAGCCAGTAGACGGGGAAGCCGAACTCGGGGTGGTAGCCCTCGCGGAACCCCAGGTTCTGCACGAACCAGTCGCGCGTGGCGTCGGGGTCGTGGGTGAGGATCAGCAGGTGTTCGAGGAATCGCAGGCCCATGGCGTGTCTCCGTGGCGGTAGTGGTCGGGTCGTGCAGGCGCGTGAAGCGGCGCGTGAAGTGTCAGGGCGGGGTTGGCAGCCGGCTTCAGCGCGCGTGCTCGGCCGACACAAACCGTGTCTCGCCGGTCTCCACCAGGGTGCGCGTGGCCTGCGCCGAGGCGTAGATCCACAGGATCTTCATCGGCTCAGTCTGCGAGCGGTTGCGGAAGCGGTGCGGCACGTTGGGCGGGATGAAGGTGGTGTCCAGCGGCTTGAGCTCGTGCACCTCGGATTCGATGTCCAGCCAGGCGTCGCCGCTCAGCAGCATCACGCTCTCTTCGCAGTTGTGGCTGTGGAAGGGAATGGCCGCGCCGGGGCCGAATTCGGTGATGCCGTTGATGAAGGTGGACGAGCCGACCGCCGGGCCCACCAGCGGCGTGGTGCGCGCGCCGCCGCCGCGGTCGTGGCTCTTGATCTGGTCAGGGCGCAGCACGGCGGGGCGCACGGCAGTGTCGGTGGTGCTCATGGTTCAACTCCTTGTGGCAAATCCATCAGAAACAGTTTCAGGTGCGGGCCGGGCCCGTCCAGACGGTCTTGACGTTGGTGAACTCGTGCAGACCGTGGGCCCCGAGTTCACGGCCGTAGCCCGATTCTTTCGATCCGCCAAAGGGCAGGCGCGGGTCGGAGGCCACCATGCCGTTGACGAACACGGCACCGGCCTGGATCTCGCGCGTCAGGTGCCGGGCCCGCTGCGCATCGCCTGTCCACACCGCGGCCCCCAGCCCGAAGGGCGTGCCATTGGCCACACGCACGGCTTCGGTGACATCCCGCACGCGCAGGATGGCCGCCGCAGGTCCAAACGTCTCTTCCCTGGCCACCGTCATGTTAGGCGTCACGTGGTCGAACACCGTAGGTTCGTGGAAGGCGCCGGGACCGGCAATGGGGTTTCCACCCGTGAGCAAGCGCGCGCCTTCTTTTACCGAGGCCTGGATCTGCGCCTGCAGTTCGTCGCGCAGGTTGCGGCGCGCCATGCTGCCCTGGGTGGTAGCCGCTTGCAGCGGGTCGCCCACCACGAGGCGCCGCGTGGCTTCGACGAAGGCCTCTACAAAGGCGTCGGCCACCGCCTCCTCGACGATGAAGCGCTTGGCGGCGATGCAGCTCTGCCCCGTGTTCTGGAAGCGCGCCTTCACGCCCACCGTGGCCGCGGTGGCCACATCGGCGTCGGCCAGCACGATGAAGGGGTCGGAGCCGCCAAGTTCCAGCACCTGCTTCTTCAGGGCCTGACCCGCAGCTGCGGCAATGGATCGGCCCGCGGGCGTGGAACCCGTGAAGGTGACGGCGGAGATGCGGCGGTCGGCAATCAGGGCCGGCACCTCGGCCGCGCCCACCAGCAGCGTGGGGCACAGCCCAGCGGGCACGCCGGCCTCGGCAAACACCTGCTCGATCGCCAGCGCGCATTGCGGCACGTTGCTGGCGTGCTTGAGCACCAGCCCGTTGCCGCCGGCGAGCACCGGCGCGGCCGCGCGCATCACTTGCCACAGCGGGTAGTTCCAGGGCATGACGGCCAGCACCAGACCCAGCGGATCGAACACGATGCGGCTGTCCGTGGCCGCGCTGGCCACCACCTGGTCCTGCAGAAAGCCGGGCGCGCTGTCGGCATAGAACTCGAAGTTCCAGGCGCATTTCTCCACCTCGCCCACGGCCTCGGCCAGGGGCTTGCCCATCTCCAGCGTGATGGTGCGCCCGAGCGCCTGTTTGCGCGCGCGCAGTACCGCGGCCACCTGCCGCAGCACGGCCATGCGCTCGGCCACTGGCGTGCGGGCCCAGCGCGCCTGGGCGTCGGCGGCGTCCTGCAGGCGTTGCTCGATCTCGGTACCGCCGTGCGGTTCGAACCGGGCCAGGGTTTCGTCGGTGGCAGGGTTCAGGGAGGTGATCATGTCGCGGGTTCCGTGAAGGCTCAGTCGCCCTTGATGCCGTTGTCCTTGATGGCCTTGCCATAGCGGGCCAGTTGATCGCGCACGATGTTCGACATGGCCTGCGGGCTGCTGCCTTCGGGGCGCAGACCCACCTCGGCGAAGCGGCGGCGCATCTCGGGATCGGCCAGCGCCTTCACGACCTCGGCGTTCAGCCGGTCGGTGATGTCCTTGGGCGTGCCCTTGGGCAGGGTGATGCCGAACCAGGTGCTGTACTCGAAACCCTGGATGCCGGCCTCCTTCAGCGTGGGGGTGTCGGGGTATTCGGGGTGACGCTGGTCGGCCATCACGCCAACCAACTTGAGCTTGCCGCCCTTGGCCAGCGCGGCCACGGTGGCGATGCCCTGGATGGTCATGTCCACCTGGCCGCCGGCCACGTCCTGCGCGGCCTGGCTGGCACCGCGGTAGGGCACGTGCTTGATGTCGATGCCGGTGTGGGCGGCAAACAAGGCCCCGCCCATGTGCTGCGGGCTGCCGTTGCCGCCCGAGGCGTAGGTGTAGCGCCCGGGCGCGGCCTTGGCGGCGGCCACCAGATCGGCCGCGCTCTTCCAGGGCGAGTTGGTGGCCACCGCGATGCTGAACTCGATGATGGCCACGCGCGAGACGTGGACGAAGTCCGTCATCGGGTTGAACGGGGTGTTCGGGTTCAGGTTCGGCACCATGGTCAGGATGCTGTCGTTGAACCCGCCGATGGTGTAGCCGTCCGGCGCAGCCTTGGCCAGTTGCGAGGCGCCGATGATGCCGGCGGCGCCGACGACGTTCTCCACCACGACCGTCTGGCCCATGTTCTGGGACATCTTGGCGGCCAGCAGGCGCGCGGCCACGTCCACGGCACTGCCCGCGGCCAGCGGCACGATCATGCGGATGGGCTTGGCGGGATAGGCCTGGGCGTGCGCGGGGCCGGCAGCCCAGGGCAGGGCGGCGGCACAGGCCAGGGCCAGTGCAACGCGGCGCACGCGGCTGGGCTTGCGAGGGGAGCGCGGGGAACGGGCGTCTTGCATGGAGGTCTCCGTCAGTCTTGAGCAGGGGGGAAGGATGGGGGTGCGGCGTTCCGGTCAGAGGTCCAGGCCGAGCACGCGAATGGCGTTCTCGCCCAGGATGGCCAGGCGGTCGTCGTCACTGAGCTCGGGCGTCGTCATCACGTGGGTGATGGGGTCCTCTTCCCAGGGGATGGGGTGGTCGGTGCCGACCATGATCTGGCTCGTGCCCACCTCGGCGGCCAGGTGGCGCAGCGCCTCGCCGGTGAACACCAAGGCGTCGAAGTAGATCTGCCGGATGTACTCGGTGGGGCGCTTCTTCAGCACGATGGAGGGGTCGCAGTTCTGCGGCGAGACGAAGCAGCTGCGGTCCATGCGCGGGGCGTAGGAGCCCAGGAAGCCGCCGCCGTGCGCGCCCAGCACTTTCAGTTCGGGGAAGCGGTCGAACACGCCTTCGAAGATCAGCTTCTGCAGCGCGATGGTGGTGTCCAGCGGGTTGCCGATGACGTTGGACAGCCAGCCGTTGCCCTTGAAGCGGGCGGCCAGCTCCGGCGTGCTTTGCGGGTGGATGAACAGCATCACGCCCAGCTCCTGCGCCTTGGCCAGCACGGGGTGGAACTCGGCGTGGCTGAAGTCGCGCCCGGCCACATTGCCGCCGATGGCCGCACCCTTCAGGCCCAGGCGCCGCACCGCGTCTTCCAGCATCTCCACCGCCAGTTCGGGGAACTGCATGGGCAGCGAGGCGAAGGCGGCCAGGCGCCTGGGCGCGCGCGCGCACAGCTCGGCCAGGCTTTCGTTGTGGATCTGGCAGATGGCCTGCGCGGTGTCGCGGTCCTTGCGGTACCAGAAGGGGTTGATGCTC
This sequence comes from Rubrivivax sp., assembly GCA_044358945.1. Classification (GTDB taxonomy): domain Bacteria; phylum Pseudomonadota; class Gammaproteobacteria; order Burkholderiales; family Burkholderiaceae_C; genus Rubrivivax. Next base: position 453 of record JBIKMY010000080.1, on the reverse strand, counting down.
AACACCTGCAGGTCGATGCCCATGCGGTCCATGGCTTCGAAGCGCGTGGCCAACTGCTGCTCGACCTGAAGGAAGTGCTCGGGCACGCCCTTGACGGGCGGCAACACACCCTTGGCTTCCTCGCCCATCAGGTCGATCGCGGCCTGGAAGTAGCAGTGGGCGTGCACGTCCACCGTGCGGGCACGCCGGCCCTTCAGGACCACCGGTGCGCGGCCGGGTTGCGCGCTGGCACCAAGGCTGGCACCAAGGCTGGCGCCACCGCCCCCACCACCGCTGTCCGGCATGACGCTGCTGTGCAGCGGCAGCCCGGCGCAGCCGCAGAACCAGAAGCGGTTGCCGTGGTGGTGGGGGGTGGAGGATCGAGGGAAGAGCCAGCTCATGGGGTGTCGGAGGCGGAGAACGATGAGGGCGCCGAGCGGTTGGCCATGGCGTCGGCCGCGCGCTGCACCGCGC
>JBIKMY010000078.1:0-7601 GCA_044358945.1 Rubrivivax sp. | reverse complement strand
GCCCCCGAGATCATCGTGCGCAACGAAAAGCGCATGCTGCAGGAGGCGGTGGATTCGCTGCTGGACAACGGCCGACGCGGCAAGGCGATGACCGGCGCCAACAAGCGGGCGCTGAAGTCCCTGGCCGACATGATCAAGGGCAAGGGCGGCCGCTTCCGCCAGAACCTGCTGGGCAAGCGCGTCGACTACTCCGGCCGCTCGGTCATCGTGGTGGGCCCCACGCTCAAGCTGCACCAGTGCGGCCTGCCCAAGCTGATGGCGCTGGAGCTGTTCAAGCCCTTCATCTTCAGCCGCCTGGAGGCGATGGGCATTGCCAACACCATCAAGGCAGCGAAGAAGGAAGTCGAGTCCGGCACGCCGGTGGTGTGGGACATCCTCGAAGAGGTGATCCGCGAGCATCCGGTGTTGCTCAACCGCGCCCCGACGCTGCACCGCCTGGGTATCCAGGCCTTCGAGCCGGTGCTGATCGAAGGCAAAGCCATCCAGCTGCATCCGCTGGTGTGCTCGGCCTTCAACGCCGACTTCGACGGCGACCAGATGGCCGTTCACGTACCGCTGTCCATCGAAGCGCAGATGGAAGCCCGCACGCTGATGCTGGCCTCCAACAACGTGTTGTTCCCGGCCTCGGGCGAGCCGTCCATCGTGCCGTCGCAAGACGTGGTGCTGGGCCTTTACTACGCCACGCGTGAGCGCACCAACGGCAAGGGCGAGGGCATGCTCTTCTCCGACGTGGGTGAGATGCTGCGTGCCCTGGACAATGGGGTGGTCGAGATCACGGCCAAGGTGAGCGTGCGCCTGACCGAGTGGGTGCGCGTGGGCGAGAGCGACCAGTTCGAGCCCAAGATCACCCTGACCGAGACCACGGTGGGCCGTGCCCTCCTGTCGGAAATCCTGCCCAAGGGCTTGCCCTTCAGCAACATCAACAAGGCGCTGAAGAAGAAGGAGATCTCGCGTCTCATCAACGTCAGCTTCCGCAAGTGCGGCCTGAAGGAGACGGTGGTCTTTGCTGACAAGCTGCTGCAGTCGGGCTTCCGCCTGGCCACGCGCGCCGGCATCTCCATTGCCATCGACGACATGCTCGTGCCCCAAGAGAAGCACGGCCTGATCGAGCGCGCCGAGAAGGAAGTCAAGGAGATCGAGCAGCAGTACGTCTCGGGCCTGGTCACTGCCGGTGAGCGCTACAACAAGGTGGTGGACATCTGGGGCAAGGCTGGCGACGACATCGGCAAGAAGATGATGGAGCAACTGCGCGTGGAGAAGGTCGTTGACCGCCACGGCAAGACGGTGGACCAGGAGTCCTTCAACTCCATCTACATGATGGCCGACTCCGGTGCCCGCGGCTCAGCCGCGCAGATCCGCCAGCTGGCCGGCATGCGCGGCCTGATGGCCAAGCCCGACGGCTCCATCATCGAGACGCCCATCACGGCCAACTTCCGTGAAGGCCTGAACGTGCTGCAGTACTTCATCTCCACCCACGGCGCCCGCAAGGGCCTGGCGGACACGGCGCTGAAGACCGCGAACTCGGGCTACTTGACCCGGCGTCTGGTGGACGTGACGCAAGACCTGGTGGTGACCGAGGACGATTGCGGCACTGAAAACGGCATCGCGATGCGCGCGTTGGTCGAAGGTGGTGAAGTCATTGAAAGCTTGCGCGACCGCATCCTCGGCCGCGTGACCGCTGTCGAAGTGGTGCACCTCGAGACGCAGGATGTGTTGCTCCACGCCGGCCACATGCTGGACGAAGACACGCTCGACCTGCTCGAACAGGCGGGTGTGGACGAGGTCAAGGTCCGCACGCCGCTGACCTGTGACACGCGCTTCGGCTTGTGCGCCAAGTGCTACGGCCGCGATCTGGGCCGCGGCGGTCTGGTGAACATGGGCGAGGCCATCGGTGTCATCGCGGCGCAGTCCATCGGCGAGCCTGGTACGCAGCTGACCATGCGTACCTTCCACATTGGTGGTGCCGCCTCGCGTGCCGCGGTGGCATCGAGCGTGGACGCCAAGAGCGACGGCTACATCGGCTTCAACGCCACGATGCGCTATGTCACCAATGGCAAGGGCGAGCTGGTGGTGATTTCCCGCTCCGGCGAGATCATCATCGTCGACCAGCACGGCCGCGAGCGCGAGCGTCACAAGGTGCCTTACGGCGCCACGCTCAACATCAAGGCCGACCAGCAGATCAAGGCAGGCACTATCCTGGCCAACTGGGATCCGCTTACGCGCCCCATCATCACTGAGTTCGCCGGTCGGGCCCGCTTCGAGAACGTCGAGGAAGGCGTGACGGTGGCCAAGCAGGTGGACGAAGTCACGGGCTTGTCCACGCTGGTGGTGATCGACCCCAAGCGCCGCGGCTCCACCAAGGTGGTGCGACCGCAGGTCAAGTTGCTGGACGCTGCCGGCCAGGAGGTGAAGATCCCGGGCACGGACCACTCCGTGACCATCGGTTTCCCCGTCGGCGCGCTGATCCAGGTGCGTGACGGTCAGGACCTCGCCCCTGGCGAGGTGCTGGCGCGCATCCCGGTCGAAGGCCAGAAGACGCGCGACATCACGGGCGGTCTGCCGCGCGTGGCCGAGCTCTTCGAAGCCCGCAGTCCCAAGGACAAGGGAACGCTGGCTGAGCAGACTGGCACCATCTCCTTCGGCAAGGAGACCAAGGGCAAGGTGCGCCTGCAGATCACCGACCCGGACGGCAGGGTGTTCGAGGAACTCGTGCCCAAGGAGAAGAACATCTTGGTGCACGAGGGCCAGGTGGTGAACAAGGGCGAACTCATCGTCGATGGCCCGGCCGATCCGCAGGACATCCTGCGCCTGCTGGGTATCGAGGAACTGGCGCGCTACATCGTCGACGAGGTGCAGGACGTCTACCGCCTGCAGGGCGTGAAGATCAACGACAAGCACATCGAGGTGATCGTTCGCCAGATGCTGCGCCGCGTGCAGATCGTCAACTCTGGCGACAGCGGCTACATCGCGGGCGAACAGGTCGAGCGAAGCGAGTTGCTGGACACCAACGACAGGTTGCGCGGCGAAGGCAAGCTGATTGCCACCCACGCCGATGTGTTGCTGGGCATCACCAAGGCCAGCTTGTCGACAGACTCCTTCATCTCGGCCGCTTCCTTCCAGGAAACGACGCGCGTGCTGACCGAGGCGGCCATCATGGGCAAGCGCGATGAGCTGCGTGGCCTGAAGGAGAACGTCATCGTCGGCCGCCTGATCCCCGCGGGCACTGGCATGGCCTTCCACACCGCCCGCAAGGCCAAGGAAGAGATGGACGAGTCCGAGCGCAAGGCCATCGCGCTGCAGGAGGCCGAGGAATTGGCCGCCGTGCAGTTGGCCAACCTGGATGCCGCCACGGCGGCTGCCGGCGGGTCAGGCGAGTAACCTGAGCGGCCCGCGCTCTTGCGCGGCAGGCAAAACAAGGGCGGCCCAGGGCCGCCCTTGTCGTTTCACGGGTCGGTCGCTGGCTCCTGCCACCGTCTTCATCCCGGCCACTCCTCAGGGCGTTGTACTTTGCACCCCGTGAGTGCCAGGATTCTTCGCCGCAGTTTGAGCACGGCCCGGTCGCGCGAGAGCAGCCAGCTCGATCGGCTGGCCAGTGCCAGGTCGATGAATATCTGGTCGGCGGCGTCCGTGCATCGCGGGGAGGGGCCGATGGATGCGAGAGCCGCAGGAATGGCCCATCGGTCGAATATCCCCAGCACGTCCGGAGTGCCGCAACCCCCATCGTCCTCGGGGCGTCGTATTCGATCTGCGTCCGCTCCGGCGTGCAGGCGCTGCAGCACGTGGGCCAGCTCATCGCGCATGCCGGACGTGGCCAGCCACCTGAGCTGACCGGTCCGCAAGGCCTGCGCAAGCCGTGCCAGACGGGCATCCTGGAACCAGTACAGGGCCAGCACCACGTTGGTGTCCAGCACGGCCGATGCGATGCCTGAGTGAAGAGCGTAGGGAGGATCTTGCGGCTGCATCAAGACACCCCTATAATCTGCGGCTTTTCGGCAATTTCTGCCGTGCTCTTTGCTGAGCGGCTTCCCGGCCAGGCCTGCCATGACAGGGCCCTTTGCGGTGTAAGCCCCCTTGTGCTGGAGTGCTTGGCATGGGCTGGAAAAGTCATCGCCAAGTGAAGATTGCCAAGCAGAGATCGCCCAGCATTTTTTGATTCCAGACGGGAACCGCTTTCATGCCAACCATCAACCAACTCGTGCGCCTGGGTCGCCAGACCGAGACGACGAAGTCCAAGTCGCCCGCGCTGCAGGGTAACCCACAGCGCCGCGGCGTCTGCACCCGCGTGTACACCACCACCCCCAAGAAGCCGAACTCCGCGCTTCGCAAGGTGGCCAAGGTCCGCCTGACGAACCAGCAGGAGGTCATCTCCTACATCGGCGGCGAAGGCCACAACCTGCAGGAGCACAGCGTGGTGCTGGTGCGTGGTGGTCGTGTCAAGGATCTGCCGGGTGTGCGTTATCACATCGTTCGCGGCTCCCTCGATCTGCAGGGCGTCAAGGATCGCAAGCAGTCGCGCTCCAAGTACGGCGCCAAGCGTCCCAAGAAGGCCTGAGGGCCTAGGCGCGGCGCCCTATTGGGGGCGTCGTGCATCGCGACGGTCCTTTGGGGTCGTCGAGTAAGTGGAAGGCGCGCTCATGTCGCCTTCCCCGTCCCCACGGGGCGGTCCACTGAAGTTCACTGAAGGAAACAGTCATGCCACGTCGTCGCGAAGTTCCCAAGCGCGAAATCCTCCCCGACCCGAAGTTCGGTTCCGTTGATCTCTCCAAATTCATGAACGTGGTGATGGAGTCCGGCAAGAAGGCCGTGGCCGAGCGCATCATCTACGGTGCTTTGGACCAGGTGGAGAAGAAGGCGAACAAGGATCCGCTCGAGGTCTTCATGGTCGCCCTGAACAACGTCAAGCCGATGGTGGAAGTCAAGTCTCGTCGGGTGGGTGGTGCCAACTACCAAGTGCCCGTCGAGGTGCGTCCCATCCGCCGGCAGGCCCTCGCCATGCGCTGGCTCAAGGAGTCTGCGCGCAAGCGGGGCGAGAAGTCCATGGCCGCCCGTCTGGCCAATGAGCTGCTGGAGGCCAGCGAAGGCCGTGGCGGCGCCATGAAGAAGCGGGATGAAGTTCACCGCATGGCAGAGGCCAACAAGGCCTTCTCGCACTTCCGCTTCTGATCCTGTCTGTTCGGCCGCCTCTCCGGGTTAACACGTACCCGGGGGCGGCCCCTGTCTTTGGAGATTGACCATGGCCCGCAAGACCCCCATCGAGCGCTACCGCAACATCGGTATCTCTGCGCACATCGATGCCGGCAAGACCACCACCACCGAGCGCATCCTCTACTACACCGGTGTGAACCACAAGATCGGTGAGGTGCATGATGGCGCGGCCACCATGGACTGGATGGAGCAGGAGCAGGAGCGTGGCATCACCATCACGTCGGCTGCGACCACCTGCTTCTGGAAGGGCATGGATCTGACGCTGCCCGAGCACCGCTTCAACATCATCGACACCCCGGGCCACGTGGACTTCACCATCGAGGTGGAGCGTTCCATGCGCGTGCTGGACGGTGCTTGCATGGTGTATTGCGCCGTTGGCGGTGTGCAGCCCCAGTCCGAGACGGTCTGGCGCCAGGCCAACAAGTACAAGGTACCGCGTCTGGCGTTCGTCAACAAGATGGACCGTACCGGGGCCAACTTCTTCAAGGTCTACGATCAGATGAAGGCCCGTCTGAAGGCCAACCCGGTACCCATCGTGGTGCCCATCGGTGCTGAAGAGAACTTCAAGGGCGTGGTCGACCTGTTCAAGATGAAAGCCATCATCTGGGATGAGGCCAGCCAGGGTATGAAGTTCGAGTACCTGCCCATTCCAGCCGAGCTCGAGGCCGACTGCCAGAAGTGGCGCGAGCACATGATCGAGGCGGCGGCCGAGGCCAGCGAAGAGTTGATGAACAAGTACCTGGAGACCGGCGAGTTGACCGAGGAGGAGATCAAACAGGGCATTCGTACCCGCACGATCGCCACCGAGATTCAACCCATGTTGTGCGGTACGGCCTTCAAGAACAAGGGCGTGCAGCGCATGCTGGACGCCGTCATCGAGTTCCTGCCTTCGCCCGTGGACATTCCCCCAGTGTCGGGCACTGATGACGACGAGAAGGAAGTGGTGCGCAAGGCTGACGACAGCGAAAAGTTCGCGGCGCTGGCATTCAAGCTGATGACCGACCCGTATGTGGGCCAGTTGACCTTCGTGCGCGTGTACTCTGGTGTTCTGAAGTCCGGAGATTCGGTCTACAACCCGATCCGAGGCAAGAAGGAGCGTATCGGCCGGATCCTGCAGATGCACGCCAACCAGCGCGAAGAGATCAAGGAAATCCTGGCCGGTGACATCGCAGCCTGCGTGGGCCTGAAGGACGTGACCACGGGCGAGACGCTGTGTGATCCCGACTCCGTTGTCACGCTCGAGAAGATGATCTTCCCCGAGCCCGTGATCAGCCAGGCGGTCGAGCCCAAGACCAAGGCCGATCAGGAAAAGATGGGTGTGGCGCTGGGTCGTCTGGCAGCAGAAGATCCGTCGTTCCGTCTGCGCACCGACGAAGAGTCCGGCCAGACGATCATCTCCGGCATGGGCGAACTGCACCTGGAAATCATCGTTGACCGCATGAAGCGCGAGTTTGGCGTGGAGGCCAACGTGGGCAAGCCCCAGGTGGCCTACCGCGAAACCATCCGCAAGCCGGTGGCCGATGTGGAAGGCAAGTTCGTGCGCCAGTCGGGCGGCAAGGGCCAGTACGGTCACGTGGTGCTGAAGGTCGAGCCGCAGGAGCCTGGCAAGGGCTTCGAGTTCGTCGATGCCATCAAGGGCGGTGTGGTGCCGCGCGAGTACATCCCGGCGGTGCAAAAGGGCATTGAAGACACGCTGCCCAACGGCGTGCTGGCCGGCTACCCGGTGGTCGATGTGAAGGTCACCCTGACCTTCGGCTCTTACCACGAGGTGGACTCCAACGAAAACGCCTTCAAGATGGCGGCTTCCATCGGGTTCAAGGACGCTTGCCGTAAGGCCACGCCCGTGATTCTGGAGCCGATGATGGCCGTGGAAGTGGAGACGCCTGAAGACTACGCGGGCTCGGTGATGGGCGATCTGTCCTCACGCCGCGGCATGGTGCAGGGCATGGACGACATGGCCGGTGGCGGCAAGGTCATCAAGGCCGAGGTGCCGCTGTCGGAGATGTTCGGCTACTCCACGACGCTGCGTTCGATGTCGCAGGGTCGCGCCACCTACACCATGGAGTTCAAGCACTACTCCGAGGCGCCCAAGAACGTGGCAGACGCCATCATCACGGCGCGCGCCAAGTAAGTTACAGATTCATTCGGGCGAGGTCCCTGGGACCAGACCCTTCGAGCCGGTCTTCAGTGCTGCGACGTCCCCTGCCGGTGGTGGACGAACGAACGCAGCGCTGGAGACCTTAAACCGAGCACCGGACAAGCTCTTTTCTCTGGAGAACCGAAATGGCAAAAGGCAAGTTTGAGCGTACCAAGCCGCACGTGAACGTGGGGACGATTGGGCACGTGGATCATGGCAAGACGACGCTGACGGCGGCGATCACGACGGTGCTGTCGAG
>JBIKMY010000079.1:0-7601 GCA_044358945.1 Rubrivivax sp. | reverse complement strand
TCTCCGACGGCACCATGGAGCCGAAGCGCTGGCGCAACGCGCCCAAGCCAACGGGGTGGAACTGTGGGCGCTGACCGATCACGACGAGGTCAAGGGCCAGCACCGTGCCATGGCCGCGGCTGCGGCCTTGGGGATGGACTATCTGACGGGTTGCGAGATCTCGGTGACTTTCGCCGACGTCACCGTGCACATCGTCGGGCTGGGCTTCGACGCCGACAACGAGGCGCTGAGCAAGGGCCTGGCCGCCACCCGCGGCGGCCGCGCCGAGCGGGCCCGCGAGATGAGCGACGGCCTGGCCCAGGTGGGCATCAAGGGCGCCTTCGAAGGCGCGCTGAAGTACGTGGGCAACCCCGACCTCATCTCCCGCACCCACTTTGCACGCTTCCTGGTGGAAACCGGCGTGTGCGCCGACACCCACGAGGTTTTCCGCCGCTTTCTCACCGAAGGCAAGCCCGGCTTCGTGCCCCACCGCTGGGCGCGTCTGGGCGACGCCGTGCGCTGGATCACCCAGGCCGGCGGCATGGCCGTCATCGCCCACCCGGCACGCTACAAGTTCACGCCCACCGAGGAATACGCGCTGTTCAGCGAATTCGTGGCGCACGGCGGGCGCGGCGTGGAAGTCATCACCGGCGCCCACAGCGCAGCCGAGCAGGTGAAGTACGCCGAGATGGCGCAGGAGTTCGATTTGTACGCCTCGCGCGGCAGCGACTTCCACTCGCCCGACGAGAGCCACACCGACCTGGGCACCCTGCCCGACCTGCCCGGCCGGCTCACGCCGGTGTGGCAGGCGCTGACCGAGCGCGTGGTGCGGGCGCCGACACAGGCCTGAGCGCCTGAGCGGGCCACCCGGCATGGGCGGGCCGGTTCAGGGTGCAGGTTTGCGGGCCGGGTAGCCTGCTGTCAAGGTACGCAAGAAGGCCACCAGGTCCTGGACCTCCTGGGGGCTCAGGCGCAGCGGCCGCAGCACCTGCTCGCCATCGGCATGCAGACGCTCCAGGTTCAGTTCGGAGTAGTGCTGCACCACCGCCTCCAGCGTGACCAACTGGCCATCGTGCATGTAGGGGGCCGTGCGCGCCACCTGGCGCAGACCGGGCACCTTGAACTCGCCGAAGTGGCGGTGCGTGGCCTCCACATGGCGGGTTTTCACGGCCTCGTCTTCCCTTGCTGCGTTTGCAGGGTCAGCCCAGCGGGACAGCAAGTTGAAGGGGCTGGCCTTCAGCGCTTCGATGCCGCCGAACCGCCCGGTATCCACCACGCCCGGACGCACGAAGAAGTTCAGGCCGATGTCGGCGAACTCCCCATGCGTGAAGCGCGGGCCGCCGTGGCAAAGCTGGCAGTTGCCGCGACCGATGAACAACTGCAGGCCGCGCTGGGCCGCCGCCGGGTAACGAGCGGCGGCGGCACGGTCACCCCGGGCGAGGGCGTCGCGGAACTCGTCGAAGGGCGTGCGCCCCGACACCAGCGTGGCCACGTAGGCGCTGATGAGCTTGGCCGTGCCCACCAGCACCGCCTGGGGTTCCTCGGCGTGTAACGCACGCCGGAACACCCGCTGCCACGTCGCCGCATCGGCAGGCCGGCGCATCAGCGTGGCCCGCAAATGTTCCGGGCTGGACGCCATCTCCCGCGGGTCCAGCAGTGGCCGGATGGCCTGGGACCACAGGCTGTCGGCCGCGCCGTCCCAGCCCTGCCAGCGTTCGTGCACCGCGTTCCAGAGAGTGGGCGCGTTACGGTCGAGATCGGCCACGCCACGCGAACGCGCACGGCCGTCGGCAAAGTCCTGTTGCGGGCGGTGACAGTGCGCGCAAGGCACCCCCGCCGGCGACAGACGGGCGTCGAAGAAGAGGCGGCGGCCCAGCGCAATGGCCTCGGGCCGGTGGGTCAACGCATTGCCGGGGTCGCGCACCGGAGCGGGCGGCCAGGGGCCGTGGCTGAGGATGCGGTCGATCTCCTCCTGCGTGAAGTTCACCACCGGTGCGGATGTGTCTGCAGCGCGTGCCGTGGGGGCCGCCCCTGCCGGCAGGCAAACGGCCGCCCACAGGGCGACCGCAGCCAGACCGCCCTGGCAGGCCCGGGTCCAGGCCCACCCTTGGCCCGACACCCCGGGCCTCACTTCACCTCGACCGTGTGGTCCAGCCACTGGCGCCGGCCTTGGGTCTCGACCTCGAAGCGGATGCGCCAGCGCCCGGGCATGTGCAGCATCAGGCCCTGGGCGGTGAAGCGGCCGGCCTCCTGCCACTGCAGCGTGGGCCGGTAGTTCATACCGTGCCGGTGTGCCGGCATGTCGGCGTCCACGCGCAGCAATCGGGCGGGGCCGCACAGGACACCGCGCAGGCCGAAATGGCGGCTCACCGCCCAGGGTGCAGGATCGGGCACGAAGGCCACGGCCACGCCAGCGGCATGGGCCGGATCGGCAGCGATGACACGGTGGGCTGCCGGGAGTTCGGCGCCGCAGTCGGCTCCTTCGGCCCCTCTTGCCCCTTCGGCCTTGCCGCTCGCATGCACCGGTCCCCCCGGCAAGGCCAATCCGGTTACCAAGGCCAGTACTGCCAGACCGGCCAGTCCCGTGGCGGCACGCCACTCCAGCCCGGCCGGCGCCCGGGCCAGACCCCTGGCCCGCCTCACGCCGTCCACAAGCCCTGCAGCAGGGCTTGACCGTTGCGCCAGGCGATGGCTTCGGCCAGGGGAACCGGCAAGTCAGTCAGCCACTGCCGCGACCAACTCGCATGCGGGCCCACGTAATGCCAGCGTTCGGGGGTGAAGGTGTCGGTGCCCACCATGAAACGGTCCGGGAACTCGGTGAAGGCTTCGCGCCAGGCCGTATCCACGCGTCCGGCACTGGCCTGGTCGCTGCGGAAGGCCAGGTCGCACCACAGGCGCGGGTGTCGGCGCAGCACCTCGCGCACGCGCGCTGGCGGCTCGAAGCCCGAGTGCGCCCACAGGATGCGCGCCTGCGGCCACTGCGCGAACAGGCGCTCCACCGCGTCGGCGTCGGAGTGGGCGTGCAGGAACAGCCCGCGCTCGCGCGCCAGCGCCACCATGCGGCGCGGCACCGGCAGATCGGCATCAGCACCGAAGAGGTGAAACTCGCCCACGCCGGCATAGCGGTAACGGCCCAGGCGCTCTTCCATGTAGCGCACGATGGCCTCCTCCCGCACCCAGGCACCGGTATCGGCGCGGGTGCGGTAGGGCCGCAGCACCGGCACCACCAGGTCAGGTGCTTCGGCCCGCAGCATCTGCGTGCCCTCGTCGTTGGAGGACGACACCAGCGCCGTGCGCAGACCGGCGGCCCGCAGCAACGCGGCAGCCTGCCGCGGCGGCACCAGTTCCCAGGCGTCGTGGCTGTAGTGAAGGTGCGCGTCGAACAACGGCAGGGCCGCGGCGGCTGGCGCAGGACCAGGCACCACCAGCCCCGCGCCCAGTCCCAGCCCCCACCCCAGCAGCGCACGCCGGCTCAGCCTGTCGACTGCGCGCGCCCGCAGGCCGGAAACGAGGCCCTTCATCTCCTCAGGCCTCCCGGCGGTTGAACAGGGCTTCCATCGCCATGTCGATCACCAGCGCACACAGGCTGTACAGCAAGGAACCGACCAGGGCCGCCCAGAAGCCGTTGACGTGCAAGCCTTCCAGGACGGAGGCGGCAGCCCAGAACATCAGCGCGTTGATGACGAACAGGAACAGGCCCAGCGTGAGCAGGGTCACGGGCAGGGTCAGCAGGATCAGCACCGGCCGCACCAGGGTGTTGAGCAAGCCCAGCACCAGCGCGGCGACCAGGGCGGCGCCGTAACTCTTGACCTCGACGCCGTGGTAGAGGTGGGCCACCAGCATCAGCGCGCAAGCCAACAGTCCCCATCGCAACAACAGTTTCATGAAAGCCAGCATAGCGCAGCGCGGACCTGCAGGGGTGCTGCAGCGCAGGCTTGCGCAAGCGTGCATACCCGGTCCGCAGGACAATGAACCCATGTCGCAGTGCTTCGAGGTCCACCCCGACAACCCCCAGCCCCGGCTGCTCAAACAGGCCGCGCAGATCCTGCACGGCGGGGGCGTCGTCGCGGTTCCCACGGATTCCAGCTATGCCCTGGTGTGCCATCTGGACGACAAGGCCGCCGCCGAGGCCCTGCGCCGCCTGCGTGGCGTGGACGATCGACATCACCTCACGCTGTTGTGCCGGGACTTGAGCGAACTGGCCAGCTATGCGCGGGTGGACAACCGGCAGTTCCGCCTGCTCAAGCTGGGCACGCCCGGGCCCTTCACCTTCATCCTGGAAGCCACCAAGGAAGTGCCGCGGCGCGTGAGCCACCCTTCGCGCCGCACCATCGGCCTGCGCGTGCCTGACCACCGCGTCACCCAGGCCTTGCTGGAACAACTGGGTCAGCCGCTGCTGGCCACCACCCTCATCGCACCTGGACAGACGGAACCGATGAACGACGCGCAGGAGATCCGCGCCCACTTCCAGAAGCAGTTGCAGGCCGTGGTGGATGCCAGTGCCTGCCCCATGGAGCCGACCACGGTCATCGACCTCACACAGCCCGAACCCGTCATCCTGCGCGTGGGCCGCGGCGACCCCGCGCGGCTGGGCCTGCACGTGGACGCGGCCCTGCAGTCCCAGGCCTGAGGCCTCCTACACTTTCCCCTCTTTCCCAGCGCCCCCCTGCCCTGCCATCCCCATGATCACCACCAACAAACTCATGCCCGCCGGGCGGGGCCTCGCACCCGTGCTGCTCAAGCGTGCCTCCACCGTCCGCCTGGACTGGGACACCCGCCAAAAGAGCCGCTTTGAAGCCACCGACTCGCTGGGACGCCGCCTGGGCGTCTTCCTGCCGCGCGGCAGCGTGGTGCGCGGCGGTGACGTGCTGGTGGCCGAAGACGGCTCGCTGGTGCGCGTGGAATCCGCCCCCCAGCCCGTAATGGTGGTGCGCACCTGCCCGCACCACGGCTCACCCTTCGACCTGACGCGCGCGGCCTACCACCTGGGCAACCGGCACGTCCAGATCGAATTGCAGCCCGACCACCTGAAGATCGAACCCGACCACGTGCTGGGGGAGATGCTGGAACGCATGCACCTCATCGTGGCCCACGAGCAGGCCGCCTTTGAGCCGGAAGCCGGGGCCTATGCGGGCGGCCACGGTCATGAGCACAGCCATGGTCACGGTCACGATCATGAGCGCGGTCACAGCGATGCCCATGCCCCCGATGCGGCCGCAGCCCCATCACGCCGCGCCGTGACCATCCCGGTTTCAGCGCAGACGACCGGGCATGTCCACGGGCCCGGCTGCGGACATGATCATGGGCACAACCACGCCCACGGCCACAAGCACGCCCACGACCACACCCACCCTCACGGATGACCCGGCCCGCCACCCTGCTGCGCCTGATGTGGCTGGCCTCGCCGGCCCTGCCCGTGGGCGGCTTCAGTTACTCCGAAGGGCTGGAGGCTGCCATCGACGCCGGGCGCGTGCAAGGCGAGGCCGCGGTGGGAGACTGGCTGCTGGACCAACTCCACCTGTCACTGGCGCGCGCCGACCTGCCGGCCTGCGCACAGGCCTTTCGTGCCTGGCAGTCGCCGTCGGATGCACCCCGTCTGCAAGACCTGAACGACTGGGTACTGGCCACGCGCGAGAGCGCCGAATTCCGCCTGCAGACCGAGCAAATGGGCCGGTCGCTGGTGGAATGGCTGCGCAACGGCGAGCACGCGGGCGACCCGCGCATCGCCCGCTGCGCCGAGCTGTCCCCCGCGCCCACCTGGCCCGTGGCCTTTGCTTTGGCGTGCGCCCTGGCCTGCGCCCATGAGCCACCGGCCGAAGACCCCTCGCAGGACAGCGCGGAGTCAGCGCTGCTCGCCCTGGCCTTCGGCTGGGCCGAGAACATGGCGCAGGCGGCGATGAAATCGGTGCCCCTGGGACAGGCCGCCGCGCAGCGCATCCTCACCCGGCTGACGCAGGCCATCCCCAGCGCGGTGCAGCAGGCACTGGCCTTGCCGGACCACGAGCGCCAGGCCTTCACACCCGGCCTGGCCATCCTGTCAGCGCGACACGAAAGCCAATACTCCCGGCTCTTCCGCTCCTGACCCTGCCCCTGACCTTGCATTCCTGACCTTGCGCCCCTGACGTCCCTCACCACTGCCACAGCTGACACGCCATGAACACCTCCCTGCATGCCATTCCCGGCCGCACGAAGAAGCTCCCACCCCTGCGCGTGGGCGTGGGCGGGCCCGTGGGCTCCGGCAAGACTACCCTGGTGGAGATGCTGTGCAAGACCATGCGCGAGCGCTGGGACCTGGTGGTGGTCACCAACGACATCTACACAAAGGAAGACCAGCGCCTGCTCACCGTGGCCGGCGCGCTGGAGCCTGAACGCATCATGGGGGTGGAGACCGGGGGCTGCCCTCACACGGCCATCCGCGAGGACGCCTCGATCAATCTTGAAGCGGTGGACCGCATGCTCGGGCAGTTCCCCGACGCCGACATCGTGTTCATCGAGTCCGGCGGCGACAACCTGGCCGCCACCTTCAGCCCCGAACTGTCCGACCTGACGGTCTACGTCATCGACGTGGCCGCAGGTGAGAAGATTCCGCGCAAGGGCGGGCCGGGTATCACCAAGAGCGACCTGTTCGTCATCAACAAGACCGACCTCGCGCCCCATGTCGGCGCCGATCTGGCGGTGATGGAAGCCGACACCCGGCGCATGCGCCCCGACCACGCCGGCCGCAGGCCCTACGTCATGACCAACCTCAAGACCCGCGAGGGCCTGGCCGAGGTGGTGCGCTTCATCGAGACGCGGGGGCTGCTGACGGCTTGACGGGCCTTCGTCGGCCGCCAGCATCAGGGTGACTACACAGGGGGCGCTGTTGCGGCTGCGGATGAGGTGACTGTTGCAGACTGGTTTCCGCCAGTCAGGCGAACATGTCGAATGCTCACTATCTGATCTTGAGCAGTCGTCTGAAGATGCACGACAAGCAGGCCGTCGTAGCGCCAGCGCTCATCGGTCATCTGGCAAGTGGCTAAACTTCAGTTGATGCATCCGATCATCGAATCCCACCGCGACGAGTTGATCGCTCTCGCCCACCGGCGTGGGGTCACCAGAGTTCGTGTCTTTGGCTCGATGAGTCGTAGCGATGCCACGGACGATAGCGATGTTGATCTGCTGGTGACTTTGAGCCCCGGAACCAGCGCACTTGCTTTGGGCGGCCTTCTGATGGACGCTGAGGAATTGCTCGGCCGTCGAGTCGATGTGGTGACTGAAGCCAGCCTGCACCCGGCACTTCGTGATCGTGTTCTTGCTGACGCAGTGCCACTGTGAAGCCCGGGCCCGAGGCTGATCGTGTGCTGCTGGCGCACATGCTTGACTGCCTGACGCGGATCAACGAGTACACGGGCCATGAAAGAGCCCGTTTCGACGGCTCCCATCTTGTTCAGGACGCTGTCATTCGCAATCTGCAGACCTTGGCGGAATCGAGCCAGCGGCTGTCGGCCGATATCAAAGCGACGGAGGCACACATCCCGTGGCGTGAACTCAGCGGATTTCGCAATGTGATCGTCCATGACTACCTGGGCGTCGACCTGGATGCGGTCTGGTTGGTTGTTGTGCAGGACTTGCCACCGCTGTCC
>JBIKMY010000108.1:0-6935 GCA_044358945.1 Rubrivivax sp. | reverse complement strand
GTCCACGGCGGTGAGCACGCGGTAGGTGTCCTCCGAGAAGTCCTGGTGTCCGGGGGTATCCAGCAGGTTGATCACGCAGCCGCGGTACTCCATCTGCATGACCGAGGACGCCACCGAAATGCCGCGCTGCTTCTCGATCTCCATCCAGTCGGACGTGGCGTGGCGCGAAGCCTTGCGCGCCTTCACCGAGCCGGCGATCTGGATCGCCCCGGAGAACAGCAGCAGCTTCTCCGTCAGCGTGGTCTTGCCGGCGTCGGGGTGGGAAATGATGGCGAAGGTGCGGCGGTGGCGGACCTGGGCCTGCAGGGAGCTGGACATGGCTGGCGCGGCCTGAGGCCGCTTGGGGAAACCGCGAATTATCCGGGCCCCGTCCTCCGTGCGCTGGCCGCGCTCACGACAGCCGCTTCACCCCCGGCAGCTCACACGCATACACCGCGTTGCGCAGCGCCGCGATGGCTTCGTAGCGGGTGAAGCTGCGCCGCCAGGCCAGCACCACGCGTCGGGTGGGCACGGGGGGTTCGAACTTCAGGTAGGCCACGTGGGGCTGCGCGCCATCGGGCACGCTGAGTTGGGGCACCACCGTCACGCCCATGCCCGAGGCCACCATGTGCTTGATGGTCTCCAGCGAGGAGCCTTCGAAGCTCTTGCGGATGCCGTCAGCGTTGCTGGAAAAGCGTGCGAACTCCGGGCACACCTCCAGCACCTGGTCGCGGAAGCAGTGGCCTGCGCCCAGCAGCAGCATGGTTTCCTGCTTGAGCTCCTGCGCGCTGACCTTCTTGCGTTTGGCCAGCGGGTGACTCTTGGGCACGGCCACCATGAAGGGCTCGTCGTAGAGCGGCGCCACCGCCAGGCCGGTGTCCGGGAAGGGCTCGGCCATGATGGCGCAGTCGATCTCGCCGCTGCGCAGCATGTCCAGCAGCTTGACGGTGAAGTGTTCCTGCAGCATCAGCGGCATCTGCGGCACGCGCTCGATGGCCTGGCGCACCAGGTCGGGCAGCAGGTAGGGGCCGATTGTGTAGATGATGCCCAGCTTCAGTGGTCCGGACAGCGGGTCTTTGCCGCTCTTGGCGATCTCCTTGACGGCGGCGGCCTGCTCGATCACCACCTGCGCCTGACGCACGATGGCCTCGCCCAGCGGCGTGACGCTGACCTCGTTGCCGCCGCGCTCGAAGATCTTGACGTCCAGCTCTTCCTCCAGCTTCTTCACGGCCACGCTGAGCGTGGGCTGAGAGACGAAGCAGGCCTCGGCCGCGCGGCCGAAGTGCCGCTCACGGGCGACGGCGACGATGTAGCGCAACTCGGTGAGGGTCATGGCGGGATTGTCGGACAGGCCTTTACGCCTTTACTCCTTTACGCCTTCAGATACTCCGCCTTGGTGCTGAGCCAGCGGGCCACGTGGGCCCGTGCGGCGGCGGGGTGCTGGGCCATCAGGCGCGGCGCGATGCGGCGGGCCTGCTCCAGCAGGCCGCTGTCGCCGTTCAGATCAGCAAAGCGCAGCAGGTCCTGGCCGCTCTGGCGCGCGCCCATGAACTCGCCCGGGCCGCGGATCTCCAGGTCGCGCCGTGCGATCTCGAAGCCGTCGGTGGTTTCGGCCATGGCGCGCAGGCGGGCCTTGCCCGTGTCTGACAAGGGCCCGGTGTAGAGCAGCACGCACACGCTGGCGGCCGAGCCGCGCCCCACCCGCCCGCGTAGCTGGTGCAGCTGGGCCAGGCCGAAGCGTTCGGCGTGTTCGATCACCATGAGGCTGGCGTTGGGCACGTCCACCCCCACTTCGATCACGGTCGTGGCCACTAGCACGCCCATGCGCGCGCTGGTGAACTCGGCCATGACGGCGGCCTTCTCGGCGGCCGGCATGCGGCCATGCAGCAGGCCCACCTGGCAGCCCGGCAGCACCGCGCCCAGCACCGCGCTCAGCTGCGCGTGGGTCTCGGTGGCGTTCTGCAGGTCCAGGGACTCGCTCTCCTCGATCAGCGGGCACACCCAGTACACCTGCCGGCCTTGCTGCAACTCGTCGCGGATGCGGGCGATGACCTGCTCGCGCTTGCTGTCGGCAAACACCTTGGTGACGATGGGTGTGCGCCCGGGCGGCAGCTCGTCGATGGTGCTGACAGCCAGGTCCGCAAAGTAGGTCATGGCCAGCGTGCGCGGAATGGGCGTGGCGCTCATGGTCAGCAGGTGCGGCTCCAGGCGGGGTTGTGCCGACGCGTGCGGCACGCTCGTCTCGGTCTCCACCAGCTTGTGGCGCAGCTCCAGGCGCTGCGCCACGCCGAAGCGGTGCTGCTCATCCACCACCGCCAGCCCCAGGCGGGCAAAGACCACGTCGTCCTGGATCACGGCGTGCGTGCCCACCACCAGGCCGGCCTCGCCCGAGGCGATCTTCTCCAGCATGGCCGCACGCGCCTTGCCCTTGCGGCTGCCGGTGAGCCAGGCCACGATGATGCCCAACGGCTGCAGCCACTGCACCAGCTTGTTGAAGTGCTGCTCGGCCAGGATCTCGGTGGGCGCCATCAGCGCGCATTGCCAGCCGGCGTCGATGGCCCGCGCGGCGGCCAGCGCGGCCACGACGGTCTTGCCCGAACCCACGTCGCCCTGCAGCAGGCGGTGCATTGGCACGGGCCGGGCCAGGTCGGCATCGATCTCGGCGCACACGCGGGCCTGGGCGGCGGTGAGCGCAAAGGGCAGGGCGGTCAGCAGGCGGCTGTGCAGCAGCCCTTGCACCGAAGCCAGCGCGGGCGCGCGCAGGCGTTGCCTCGCGGCCATGGCCTGCGCCTGGGCCAGTTGCTGTGCCAGCAGTTCGTCGAACTTCAGCCGCTGCCAAGCCGGGTGGCTGCGGTCTTCCAGAGTGGCGAGGGGCATCCCGGCCGGGGGCTGGTGCAGCAGGCGCACGGCCTCCTTCAGCGTGGGCAGGTCGGCAGGCAAGGTGCCGGGCGGCAGCACTTCGTCCAGTGCCACGCGCGCCAGGGCCGCGCCGATGGCCTTGCGCAGATAGACCTGCGGCAGTTGCGCGCTACTGGGGTAGACCGGCGTCAGCGCCGTGGGCAGAGGCGCACCGGGCTCCACCGCCTTGAACACCGGATGCACCATCTCCCGCCCCAGGAAGCCGCCACGCACCTCACCGCGCACGCGCACCCGCTGGCCCGTGGCCAGCACCTTCTGATGCGAGGGATAGAAATTCAGGAACCGCAGGGTCACTTCGCCGCTGTCGTCGGCCAGGCGCACCACCAGTTGGCGCCGGCTGCGCAGCTCCACCTGCGCCTGCCGCACCACGCCTTCGGTCTGCGCCGTCTCGCCGTCCTTCAACTGGCCGATGGGCGTGAGGCGCGTCTCGTCCTCGTAGCGAAGTGGCAGGTGCAGGGCGAGATCGATGTCGCGGACCAGCCCCAGGCGCTCCATGGCCTTCTGGGGCGCAGACTTGGCACGCGGTGCATCGGGCGCTGGGGGCATGCCCAGGATTGTCCCCGCGCCCGCCAGACGCTCAGTCGTGCACGATGTTGCGGTCCTTGATGATCTGGGCGAAGCGCCGCGCGTCGGCCTTGGTGAGCGCGCCGAACTCGGCCGCTGACATGGGCGTGGGCTCGGCGCCGATGCCGCGGATGGCTTCCACCGCCGCTGGCAGCATGAGCGCGCGGTTGATCTCGCGGTTCATGCGCTCGATGATCGCCGCGGGCGTGCCGGCGGGCGCCCAGAAGCCGTGGGTGGTGCCGGCGTCGAAGCCCTTGAGCCCGAGCTCTTCGAGCGTGGGCGCATCCGGGAACATCGACAAGCGCTTGGGTGAGGTCACCGCCAACAGGCGCAGCCGGCCCGAGCGCACATGCGGGAAGGCGATGCCGGGGTCGAGCAGATAGTCGATGGTGCCGCCCAGCAGGTCCTGCAGCGCCGCGCCCGAGCCGCGGTAAGGGATGTGCACGCTGAAGAAGCCGGCCTGGGCCTTGAGCATCTCTCCGGCGATGTGCGGGCTGGTGCCGTTGCCGGGGGTGCCGTAGGTCAGCTTGCCCGGGTTGCGCTTGGCGTGGGCAACGAACTCGGCGTAGGTCTTGTAGGGCGCATCACCGCGCACCACGAGGAACAGTTGCAGCCGGGCGCCGGCGGCCACGGGCACAAGATCCTTGTCGTGGTCAAACGGCATCTTGGGCGTGACGTAGGGGACGATGGACGCGCCGCTGCCCGAACTGCACAGGAAGGTGTAGCCATCGGGCGCGCTCTTGGCCGCGGCGTCCGAGCCGATGATGCCGCCGGCGCCGCCGCGGTTGTCCACCACGATCTGCTGGCCCAGGGCCTGGGCCACGGTAGTGGACACCGAGCGCGCCACCAGGTCGGGCGATCCGCCAGCGGGGAAATTCACGATCAGGCGGATGGGCTTGGCCGCAGGCCAGGCGGGCGTCTGGGCTCGGGCCGCGCCGACAGCCCCCAAGGCAAGGCCTGAAAGTGCGGCAAGGCCGAGCTGGCGGCGGCGGATGTCGTGGCGTGAGGGCATGTTCAAGGTCTCCAGAAAACGGGTGTGGTGCAAGGTCAGCGGCGATTCTTTGCTGCGCACCCGCGGAAGGTCAAACCCGGGGGCTTGATCCAGGCCCGCCAGGGGCCCATTGCAGTGAAAACCCTGAGGAGGCGCCGCGACAGCGAGCCCACCCCAGGCCCTGCCGCTGCTGAACCTCCGCACCCGCCAAGGGTGTCGAACCCCGTCTTGATAATTCGTGCCATGCGAGTTTCCCGCGCCACTTGGCTGGCGAGCCTGACCCTGTGCCTCTGGGCTGCGCCGCCCCAGGCCGGTGCCGCTTTTGAGCTGCCCCCCATCGACCGCATCGTCAACTACCAGCCCAAGCTGCCGCTGCAGGTGGTGACGGCCGATGGGGTGGAGATCGCGCAGTTTGGTGCCGAGCGGCGCATCTTCGTGCCCCTGTCGCGCACGCCCAAGCGTTTGCAGGACGCCGTGCTGGCGGTGGAGGACACGCGCTTTCGCGAGCACAGCGGCATCGATCCCAAGGGCATGGCGCGGGCCGTGCTGTCGATGATGACCGGCGGCATGAAGCAGGGGGCGTCCACCATCACGCAGCAACTGGTGCGCACCATGCTGCTGACGCAGCGCTTCACGCCTGAGCGCAAGGCCAAGGAGATCCTGCTGGCCCTGAAGGTCGAGCAGGAGCTGTCCAAGGACCGCATCCTGGAGGTCTATCTCAACGAGATCTTCCTGGGCCAGCGGTCCTATGGCTTTGCCGCTGCCGCGCAGACCTACTTCGGCAAACCGCTGGAGCGCCTGAGCATCGCCGAGACGGCGATGCTGGCCGGCCTGCCGCAGAACCCCCATTACGCCAACCCGGTGGCCAACCGCCAGCGCGCCGTGGCGCGGCAGCATGTGGTGCTGGAGCGCATGCGCGCCACGGGTGTGATCACCCCGGCCGAGTGGTCTGCGGCCATGGCCGAGAAGCTGGAGGTCCGCTCGCCCCTGGACGTGGCGGTGCCGGCCGGGCATGTGGCCGAGATGGCGCGGCGCGCGGTGGTGGAGCGCTTCGGCACCGAGGCCTACACCCAGGGCCTGCGCGTGGTGACCTCGCTTCGAGCGGTGGAGCAGCGCAGCGCGCGTGAGGCCGTGCGCCGCGCCGTGCTGGAACACGACCGCCGCACACCCTGGCGCGGGCCCGAGGATGTGGAGGACCTGCCGGCGGGTGACGGGCCGGAACTGGAACGCGCGGCGGCCCAGGCCTTGAGGGCGCACCGCGACGACGAGCAGCTGCGCGTGGCCATCGTGCTGCAGGCCGCGCCGCGCGAGGTGCGGGTGCAACTGGCCACGGGCGAGCGCCTCACGCTCACGGGCGAAGCGCTGCGGCGGGCCGCGCCCGGCCTGGCGCCCAAGGCCCCGGCGGCACTGGCGCTGCGGCGCGGGGCTGTGGTGCGGGTGATGCGCGTGGGCCCGGGCGGCGCCTGGGCCCTGGTGCAGTGGCCGCAGGTGGAGGGTGCCTTCGTCGCGCTGGACCCGGCCACCGGCCGCATCCGTGCGCTGGTGGGCGGCTTTGATTTCTCGCGCCAGCCCTTCAACCACGCCACGCAGGCCTGGCGCCAGCCCGGTTCCAGCTTCAAGCCGCTGCTGTACTCCGCCGCGCTGGAGCAGGGCGTGATGCCGGCCACCCTGGTGGACGACCTGCCCTTCACCGCGGCCAACGGCTGGAGCCCGCAGAACAGCGACGGCCGCTTCGCCGGGCCGATGACCGTGCGCCAGGCGCTGGCCAAGTCCAAGAATCTGGTCAGCGTGCGCCTGGCGCAGCAGGTGGGCGTGGGGCCGGTGCGCGAGTGGGCGGGCCGCCTGGGGCTGGACCCGCAACGCCAGCCCGACAACCTGACCCTGGCGCTGGGCACGGGCAGCGTCACGCCGCTGCAGATGGCGCGCGCCTACGCCACGTTCGCCAATGGCGGCTGGCGCGTGGACCCGGTGCTCGTGGAGCGCATCACCGACGCCCAGGGGCGCGTGCTCTTCGAGGCGGCGCCGCCCGCGCCCCTGGCCGAGGACGCCCGGGTGCTGCCCGCGCGTAACGTCTTTGTCACCACCAGTCTGCTGCAGGATGTGACGCGCGTGGGCACGGCGGCGCGGGCGCAGGCCACGCTGGGCCGCAGCGACCTCTACGGCAAGACCGGCACCACGGACGACGCGGTGGACGCCTGGTTTGCCGGCTTCCACCCCAGCGTGGCGGCTGTCGCCTGGGTGGGCTACAGCGAGCCGCGCAGTCTGGGCGAACGCGAGTCCGGTGGCGGGCTGGCGCTGCCCATCTGGATCGACTACATGGCCACTGCGCTCAAGGGCGTACCCGAGGTGCCGCTGCAGCCGCCGCCCGGTGTGCTGAAGATCGACCAGGACTGGGTCTACGAAGAATGGGCCCTTGGGGGCTGGCTTGAGCGCCTGCCGGCCGAACCCGATAGGCTGCGCAGCCCTGCGCGGTCGGCTTCCG
>JBIKMY010000077.1:0-7674 GCA_044358945.1 Rubrivivax sp. | reverse complement strand
CAGTGCAGCGCGGTGGCGGGCCTGCTGCGCGCAGCGGGCGCCGTGCCTGGCGATACGGTGTCCCTGGTCATGCCCAACGGCCTGCAGACGCTGCGCCTGCTGCTGGGCGCCTTGCACGGCGGCTGGTGCGTCAACCCGGTGAACCTGCTGTCGCAGCCTGACCAGCTGCGCTACGTGCTGGACCACTCGGACTGCGGCGTCGTTTTCGCCAGCCCCGAATGGGCTGAGCGGGTGCAGGCCGTGCTGCAGGGGCTGGGCCGGCCGGTGACCCTCATCGTGGCGACGCCAGAGGCTTCGGGCCTGCCCGCAGCGCCTGTTCAAGCCGGTGCCGGGGTGTATGAAGGTAGCGTTCCGGGTGCGCGCGCCGAAGGTGAACCGGCTGCCTCCCACCTCGGCCTGCTGATGTACACCTCCGGAACCACGGGCGTGCCCAAGGGCGTGATGCTGACGCAATCCAACCTCGCCGCCAACGCGCGCGCCATCAGCGCCGAGCACGCGCTGGTGCCGGGCGACCGGGTGCTGGCGGTGCTGCCGCTGTACCACATCAACGCGTTTGCGGTGACCATGCTCGCGCCCCTGGCGCATGGCGGCAGCTTGGTCATGCCGCCCAAGTTCTCTGCCGGCGCGTTCTGGGAACAGGCGATGTCCAGTGGCTGCACCTGGATCAACGTGGTTCCCACCATGATCAGCTACCTTCTGGAAGGGCCGGCGCCGCCCCGCGAGCGTACGCAAGGCATCCGCTTCTGCCGATCGGCCTCCTCAGCCCTGCCGCCCGAGCACCTCAAGGCCTTCGAAGAGCGCTTCGGCATCGGCGTTATCGAGACCATGGGTCTGACCGAGACCGTGGCGCCCTCGTTCTCCAACCCGCTGGAACCGTCGCAGCGCAAGATCGGTTCCGTGGGCCGTGCTTCAGGGGGCGATGCGCGCGTGGTGGATGCCGCCCTGCAGCCGGTGCCTGACGGCACTACGGGCGAGATCGTCATCCGTGGCCCGCACGTCATGCGCGGTTACTACAAGAACCACAAGGCCACGGCCGAGGCCTTCACGCCCGACGGCTGGCTGCGCACGGGCGACCTGGGCCACCGCGATGCCGACGGCTTCTTCTTCGTCACCGGCCGCATCAAGGAGCTCATCATCAAGGGCGGCGAGAACATCGCCCCGCGCGAGATCGACGAGGCCCTGCTGCAGCACCCCGCCGTGCTGGAAGCCGCGGCCGTGGGCATTCCCGACAAATACTACGGCCAGGAGATACTGGCCTGCATCGTCCTGCGCGAGGGCATGCCTTGCACCGAGGCCGACCTGCGCGCCTTCTGCCTGGAGAAACTGGGCCGCTACAAGACCCCGGGCCTGTTCCGCTTCGTCACCGAACTGCCGCGCGGGCCCTCGGGCAAGGTGCAGCGCTTGAAGCTGGCGCAGTGATCAGACGCAGAAGCCTTCAGAGCGGCATTCCAGCCTTTTGCTCTTCAGGGCATCGCTCTTGTCCCGGATCTGCGTGGTGCGGTCAGGCGCCCGGCGGTCCCGCCTCCAGCCTCCGCCAGGAGTGAACGGGCCAATCCGAACGCGCCTGTCCCTGCTCGCCTCCAAACACGACACAGCCCGCGGCGAGCACATCGGGGTGGTGCTTGCTGAAGGCTTTGAGGCCCCTGAAGTAGTCCGGGTTGACGGTCGCGCCGGCCTTGACCTCGATGGCCTGGAGTCGGGGCCCTGAAGGCATCAGGAGATCCACTTCATTGCCGTTGGAGTCGCGATAGAAATACATCTCGGCGGTATGCCCTGCATTGAGCCGGTCCTTCAGCGCTTCCATGACGATGAAGCTTTCAAACAGACTGCCCAAGAGAGGATCCCGCGCCACCTGACCAGGTTCGCGCAAACCCAGCAGCCAGCACGCCAACCCCACGTCGACGAAGTAGAGCTTCGGCGCCTTGACCAGCCGCTTGCCGGCGTTGGTGAACCAGGGGGGCAGCAGGTGAACGATGTAGCTGGTCTGCAGCAGGTTGATCCAGGCGCGAGCCGTGGTGTGCGACACGCCGGCGTCGTTGCCGAGTTGGCTCAGGTTCAGCATCTGTCCTGTGCGGCCTGCACACAGGCGCACAAAGCGCTCGAAGCGCTGCAGATCCTGAACGGCGGCCAGTTCCCGCAGGTCACGCTGCACGTAGGTGGCGAAGTAATCCGCCAGGGCCTGGGAGGGGTCCAACTGGCGGTCGTGGATGCGCGGCATGAACCCCTTGAGCAGCGTGGAGGGCAGGTCGGCTGAGGTGTCTGCCGGTCGAAGTGCATGCGCCTCGGCCAGGGTGAAAGGCAACAAGCGCAGCAAGGCCGTGCGGCCCGCCAGGGACTGCGAGACTTGTGTCATCAGTTCGAACTGGTGACTCCCGGTCAGGATGAAGCGGCCGGGCCTCGGGTCGGCATCGACCATGCCCTGCAGATAGGAGGTGATATCGGGCACACGCTGAATCTCATCCAGCACGGCACCGTCTGGAAACTGTGCGAGAAAGCCCCGCGGATCCTCCACGGCGAAACGCCGCGTGTCGGGGTCTTCGAGGCTGGCGTAGGGCAGGTGCGAGAACTCGGCCTTCGCGATCGTGGTCTTGCCGCTTTGGCGTGGCCCGGTGAGGGTGACCACCGGGAACGAGGCAGCGAGACGACGCAAGACCGGGGTGATGGCGCGATGGATCATTCCTTGGATGCTAGCACTTATTCATGCAATTTGAATAAAAGACTTTCAATTTGCATAAATTAGTGCTGCCCGTTCCGTGAGCTGTGTCTCAGGAGCGGGGCGCGCGTGGTCGACGCGGCGCTGCGGTACGTGCCTGACGGCACCACGGGAGACCTGGGCCACCGCGATGCCGACGGCTTCTTCTTCGTCACCGGCCGTGGATCCTCGGGCAAGGTGCAGCGCTTGAAGCTGGCGCAGGGTCAAGCAGCAGCGTCAAGCACCTTCGTCATGAACACGCTGTACGGGTCCAGCGTGTAGTCGGCAAATGGCGGGCAGTAGCTGAAGCCGAAGGCTTCGTAGAGCCGCCTGGCGGGAGTGAAGCCGTCCTGAGGGCCGGTCTCCAGGCTCAGGCGGTTGAAGCCTTGTGCCTTTGCATGCTCGATGAGGTGCGTGAGCAGCGCACGGCCCGCGCCGCGGCCGCGCAGGTGACGCGGGGTGCGCATGGACTTGACCTCGCCGTGGCCATCGCCCAGGTCTTTCAGCGCAGCCGAACCCAGCAGCTCCGGGCCTTCCCAGGCCGTCCAGAAGGTGATGTCGGGGGCGCGCAGGCGGTCCAGGTCCAGGGCGTGCACGCTCTCTGGCGGTGACCAGGCGTACATGTCTTCCAGGTGCTCCTGCAGCAGGGCGTGGACTTCCGGGCGGCTGAGGTCGTCGGTCTCGATGTGCATGGCGATGCGCAGCGTGTGCGTGAACTGGGCCTTCAGGGCTGGCGAAAGTCTGCGCAGCCGCCAGGGATCACTCTTGCAGTTCCAGCACCGTGACCCGCTGCGACGCGGCCGGCCAGGTGCGGCCGACGACGCGCTCGCTGATGGTGCCCGAGCGGAACTCGCCCACCACGGCGCGTGCGGGGCCGTCGGGCAGCTTCAACTGGCTGCTGGCAACACCGGCCACGCCGGGCGGGATGCCCGGTGCGGTGGCGCCGTCGAGCAGCACCGTGTCGCGCGGCAGCCCGAAGTAGCCGCGCGGCCGCACGAAGCGCACCACTGCGCCACCTTGCGCGTCGGCTGGCGCCAGCCGCTCTGGCCGCAGGTGTACCAGTGAGGACGATCGAGCGAACGGCGCGCGGTACAGGTGGGCGGTCGCAAAGCCCTGGGCCGAGAGCTCGAACTCCAGCGCGGTGCGCGAATCCGTGACCAGCGGGCCCCAGCGGCCGTCTTCGCCCACGGTCTTGGTCAGCAGCGCGGTGCCGCGGCGCTCGCCGGTGGCCGGATCCACGGCGTACACCGCGAGTTGAGCACGTGGCAGAGGCAGATTGGTCGCTCCGGCCGCGGTGAACCCGGTGACCAGGCCATCCAGCGTCACGCGCGCCTCGGGCGTGATCGCCGTGGTGGCTGGTGCGTTGCCGGTGACGAAGCGCCAGGCCTGGGCGAAGGCCTCGGCGTGGTAACTCACCTCGCGGTGGTCGCGCGCGGGCAGCACCACGTTCTGCGCGCCCTTGAGCGCCGGCCCCTCGGCCGTGACGTTGGTGGGCGTGCCTTTCGCGCCGATCCACACGCCGTCGGGCTGGGCGAACTTGTCGTTGTTGTCGGATCGGATCGTCATCCACTTCAACCCCGGCGTCACTTCATCGCCGTTCGGGCCCTTCGGAGCGTTCAGTGCGCTGAGGAAGGGGCCGGTGCCGTTGAACTCGTTGTTGGGGCGGAAGCCAGGGTTGGCCCAGACGCCGTGGTTCGGGGTGCCGCCCAGGATGGCGTGCGACACCTTGCCGGCACAGCCGCCATTGGCGATGCAGTCGCGAATGGCATTGCCGCCGCGCGAATTGGCCATCAGCACGACCTGCTTGGCGCCCGTGGCCGCGAGCACACGGTCGATTTCGGCGGCCAGGTGGCGCCGCTGGTCCGCCGTGCCGCTGCGTCCGCCCTGCGCCTGCGTGTCGTCATCACGCGCCAGGGGGTAGGGCATGTTGACCGCGAACAGCCGTTCGCGCGGCCAACCGTTGCTCTCCCAGCGCCAGACGCTGGTGTGCCACAGCGCGGCAGAGTCGCCGTTACCGTGCACGAAGACGATCGGTGGCCGGTCGGCCCCCAGGCCGATTGGGGTCTGGGCGCAGCCCGCGGCCAGCAGGGCGGCGGCCGCCGCAAGGCTGAGGGTGAAGGCTCGGCGGTTCACGGGCAGGTTCATGCGCGGTCTCCTGGCAGGAACGAAAACGGCCCCGAAGGGCCGTGATCAGTTTTTGATTTTTGGTGGGCGGTGCAGGGTTCGAACCTGCGACCCCTGCCGTGTGAAGGAAGGGAATACGGACTTTGTAGGCCTCATGCGTTGTTATGTTACCTATGAGAAAGCATCGTATAGGACCGCTTGGTTGCGCTAGACTTTCTAGCACTTGTCTAGCACCAAGAGGTTCTCAGATGTCGCGTCGTATCGATACCGTCGAAGCCCGGTCCAAGCTGACCGCCCGGCGTGCGCCCTACTGGGTGCGACTGGTCCCGGGCTGCAGCCTCGGCTACCGCAAGCTCGTGGCTGGCACGGCCGGCGTTTGGCTTGCGCGAGTTTGGGACGGGGCACTGCAGAAGGACACTTGGCGCAGTCTGGGAGGGTTCGAGAACCTGCCCGCTCATGAGCGCTACGGTGCAGCCAAGAAAGCAGCCGAGGGGCTCGCAGAGCACATGGGAAACGGCGGCACACCGGATTCCCTGACCGTGCTGCAGGCCTGCAAGGCCTACGTCGGGCACTTGCGCGGCGAGGGCAAGACCAGCACTGCGGACGATGCGGCAGCTCGCTTTGCGCGCTGGATCGATGGGAACAAGCTGGCGCGGATCGATGTCCGCAAACTCTCGCCGAACCACCTTCGCGCATGGCGACAAGCTCTGATCGCGGAGCCCGTGGTCATCAACCCTCACGCCGCGGAAGAAGACCGGAAGACTCGCACCCGCGCCGCGTCCTCGGTGAACCGTGACATGACCACACTGCGAGCGGCGCTGAACCATGCTCGTGAGTCGGGGGTTG
Organism: Rubrivivax sp.; assembly: GCA_044358945.1. Lineage (GTDB taxonomy): Bacteria > Pseudomonadota > Gammaproteobacteria > Burkholderiales > Burkholderiaceae_C > Rubrivivax. Next base: position 2,012 of record JBIKMY010000077.1, on the reverse strand, counting down.
CGGTCACGGATTCGGCATGGCGCACGACCCTGCGACCTCTGCCCAACGCAGATGGTCGGCGTGACCTGTATCTGGACCGCACGCAGCGGGCGGCGCTCGTCGACAAGGCAGGCGCGGATCTCGCCATGCTGCTGAAGGGTCTGGCACTCGTGCCGCTGCGCCCGGGGGCGCTTGCCGCGCTCAAGGTGGCGCACTTCGACAAGCGGCGCGGCACGCTGAACATCGGCGCAGACAAGGCCGGCGCAGACCGCCGCATCATGCTGCCGGCGGGCACGGCCCAGTTCTTTGCCGAGAACTGCAAGGACAAACTGCCGAGCGCGCCGTTGTTCAGCCGCGCCGACGGCAAGGCCTGGGGTAAGGATTATTGGAAAAAGCCCGTCAAGGCTGCGGCACAGGCTGCAGGCCTGCCGCCCGAGGTCACCGCCTACAGCCTGCGGCACAGTGTGATCACCGACCTGATCGGTGCAGGTCTGGACGTCTTGACCGTCGCACGGTTGAGCGGAACCAGCATCGCCATGATCGAAAAGCACTACGGCCATTTGCGGGCTGAGCACGCAGCCGCAGCGCTCGCCACCCTGGCGCTTTGAGGGCCGCCAAGGTGGTGCCCGTCGGGGCGCGACGGGCCTGACCAGCCCTACCCCTGGCCCCTCTGCCGCGCCAGCATCGTCTGGGCCTGGGCCAAGAGCTCCTGGCCCTGGCGCAGCAGCTCCGGGTCCGGGGGGGGTGGGGGTCATGCGTTGCTTCCTCGTCGTGGTCTTCGAGGACGCTGTGAGTTCGTGCCGCAGTGGACCAGATCGTGGGTGTTGGGCCATATCGACATCGAGCCGATCGACGCCGGCGTGAGGCTGCCTGCGGAGAAGGCAGCATCCCTTTTCAGCAACCACCCTATCAGGGGGCGGCTTGAACCGATCTCTCTCAAGTCCCTGTTAGAACTCGCGCAACCTCCTCTTCGACGCCGCCGAAACCCTCCACCCGCATGCGGTAGTGGGCGGGATCGGTGACCGTCCACCCCGTCTTTACATGCGAGGGGCGAGGGACAGCCCTCTTGACAGCGACGACTACCTTGATGCCCTAGATTCCTAATATATCGGGAAGACTCGCGCGCCTCGACCGGGGAGATTCCCCATATGGTGGGAAAGTCCTCGGTCGAGTGCGAGATGCCGTTTGGCGCGGCGTTGCGTCGCTTGCGTCTTGCAGCGGGCATGAGCCAAGAACGTTTGGGGCTGGAGGCGGGCGTCCAGCGCAACTTCATCTCACTGATCGAGACCGGGCAGAACCAGCCCACCATCACCACCATCGCCAAGCTGGCGCGGGCGCTCGGTATGCGGGCTTCCGAGCTCGTGGCTGAGGCGGAGCGGCAAGACCTCTAAAGCCCTGCCTACTGCTGCTGGCATGGACTGCAGGCAACGCCCGTTGATTGCGGGCAGGCCGTGGTCTGGCGAGGCAATTCTCCCTATATATTGGGAACTTCGCAGTCGTAAGCCCCATAGCCGCTCACCTCGTGAGCACGCCAGTGGCGAACGCTCTCCATGCGCACGAGACAACCCATGAGTTTCAACAAGACCAGTAAACGCCCCCTGGATGCGGTCGCCCAGCAAGCTGCTCCTGCTGCACCATTGACCTATCCGATCCCCGAGGAGGAGGTGTATTGCGGTGGTAGCGGCATGCCCCCCCGGATAGGCACTTACAGCCCGCCCGCTCCCTACGGACTTGAGCCTCAGGGTCTCATAGCTTGGTGCCCACCGGGGGTAGCACCGGAACTGGCCGGGGTGATGGTGCCCAAGGGCAGCAGCCTGGAACCCGGGGACTGGTGGATGGCCCTGGCGGACAGGGTGCAGGCGATGGTGGACAAGGAGCCGGACCCGGACGAGGCGGCGACGTGGGCGGCGAAGGCGCTGGGACGCCCGGGGCTGCGGGACAGTCGGGACGCCGGGGAGGTACTGGTGGAGCGCAACCTGGAGCTTCGCAACGCCCTGACGCTGGACGCGACGGGTCAGCCCGAGCACCCGTTT
>JBIKMY010000076.1:0-7774 GCA_044358945.1 Rubrivivax sp. | reverse complement strand
AACCCAAGATCCAGCCGGCTGACGACGACAACCCTGAATGGACGGCGCAGGAGGCTGCTGCCGCCAAGCGCTTTGCAGATCTGCCCGCCACCTTGCAAGGCAAGCTGCGCGGTCGGCCCAAGTCAGCGGTGGTGAAGGCACGTCTGACGGTGCGTGTGGAGCCGCAGGCTTTGGAGCGTTGGCGGGCCAGTGGCCCGGGTTGGCAAACGCGCTTGGCAGCGCTGGTGGCGCGCATGGCGCCGTGACGGTTATGTAGAAATCACTGCGCTGCCCGATACACCCTCCTCACCGCCTGCCCCAGCTCAATCACCGCCATCGCGTAGTAGCTGCTCCAGTTGTAGCGGGTGACGGCGTAGAAGTTGCTGGTGCCGGCCACGAAGCTGGGGGCGGCGTCGCCGTTTTGCAGTTCCACCAGGGCCAGCAGGCCTTCGTGGGTGCGGGCGGGTTCGGGGAGTTCCGCGCCGCGTTGGGCGAACTGCGCGGGGGTGAAGCTGGGCAGGATGTCGGGGCCGAGCAGGTGGGCGCGGTCGCTCACGTCCACGGGGGCGGCTACCGCGTAGTGGGTGGGCATGTCGCGCACCCAGCCGAAGGCGGCCAGGTAGTGCGCCACGCTGCCGATGGCGTCTGCCGGGTTGCGGTGCAGGTCGATGTGGCCGTCTTCGTCGAAGTCCACGGCCCAGCGGTTCAGGCTGCCGGGCATGAACTGCGGCAGGCCTAAAGCGCCGGCGTAAGAGCCGGTGTAGCTGGCCGGCTCCACCTTTTCGCGATGGGCCAGCAGCAACAGCTGCTCCAGTTCGGAGCGGAAGAACTCGCTGCGGTCGCGCCGGCCGGGGGGGAAGTCGAAGGCCAGCGTGGCCAGGGCGTCCAGGGTGCGGAAGCTGCCCATGTGCCGGCCGTAGAAGGTCTCCACGCCGATGATCCCGACGACGAGCGAGGCGGGCACGCCCCAGCGCGCCTCGGCCCTTTCCAGCCAGCGTTCGTGGGCGCGCCAGAACGCCAGCCCGGCCTGGATGCGCTGCGGCTCCACGAAGCGGTCTCGATAGGCGGCCCAGTTCTTGGCCGTGCCCGCGGGCGGCGGCATGATCAGGCGCTGAACGCTGGGCAGCTTGCGGGCCTGGGCCAGTTGGCGCTCCAGCGTGGCCGGCTCCAGCCCGTGGCGGGCCGCCACTTCGGCAGCGAAACGCAAAACGTCCTCTCGCTGGCCATAGGCGCTGGCGCCAGGGTCGGACTTTCCTGCCGCGGCAGTGGCGGTGGTGGCGGCGGCTGCGGTGGCCGCTGTCTTGCGGACTTTGGCGGATTTCGCGGCCTTCGCCGGTTTGGCGGGTTTGCCAGATGAGGTGGACGTGGCGGATTTGGCGGCAGGCTTGTCCTGGGCCCACACATCCGCGCCGCTGAGGGCGGCGACGGCACAGAGCAGGGTGCTGGCCGCGACTGCGGCAAGCCGGGGCCAGGGGATGCCCGAGCGGGGCCGGGGGGTGTGGTTCATGGAAGGCATCAGCGGGGGCGGTGGGTGGTGGTGATGGGTTGCCCTTGCATCAAGGTGCCGAGCCTACCGTGCCCGCCAGTTCCTGTGCAGGAGGCCGGTGCTCATGAGCCGCCAGACGGGCCGCCTGGCGTGCCACGGTCGCGAAGTGCCGCCGCCAGGCCCGGGGGACCTGGCCCGTGTCGTCGGCCTGCGGGCCGTAGCGCAGCCGTTCCAGCTCGATCAGCGCATCGGCCAGAGCCTGACCCGGGACGCCCAGCGTCTGCCGGGCCCGTTCGGCCCAGGTGCGCGGGCTCTCGTGGGCTCTGCAGGGGAGCCCGCAACGGTGCAGATGTCGCGCCACGAAGGCCTGCGTGCGTTGCCAGGGGCTGCGCCGCCGGCGGTCCCATGCTGCCCATCCCGCCGCTGCCAGCGCGGAGGCCACCACCAGCCCCAGGAAGGAGCGCAGCAGGTCCAGTAGGTCGGGCGCCTGCACGCCCAGGCGTTCCAGCAGGTTCAGCTGCTGCGCCTTGGAGTACCCCAGCACCCACTGGTTCCAGCGCTGGTCCATCCGTTCCCATGCGCGGCGCAGGCCCCGCAGCAGTTCCGGGTTCACCTGGGCCACGGCCTGACCGATGAGGCCGCGTGGCGGCGTCAGGTTCAGGCTGCGCTCGATGCGGTCGGGCGCCACGGCCGCGGTCGGGTCCACCCGCAGCCAGCCCTCACGGGGCTGCCAGATCTCGGCCCAGGCGTGGGCGTGGCGCTGGCGCACCACCCACCAGCCGTCCACAGGCACGGGGTCGGCACCCTGGTAGCCCGTGACGATGCGGGCCGGCACGTCCAGCGCGCGCATCACCACGACGAAGGCCGAGGCGAAGTGTTCGCAGAAGCCGGCACGGCGGTCGAGCCAGAACTCGTCCACGGCGTCGCGCCCGTAGGTCCCGGGGCTGAAGGTGTAGGCAAAGCCGGCGCTGCGCACATGCGCCAGTACGGCGCCTGCCAGGGTGCGGGCGTCGGCTGTGGCCAGGCCCGGCTGGCGCCGCAGTTCGGCGGCCCAGGCCATGGTGCGGGGGTTGAAGCCGGGGGGCAGGTCCACCAGTTCGCGCAGGGCGTAGTCCCCGGCGCGGGTGCCGTGGCGCATCCCGCTCCAGGCCTGGGCCCGCACCTGCAGCACCGAGGCCACAGGGGGCGACACCTGCCATTGCAGGTCGCTGCGCAGGGCCACCACCTGCAGCGCGTCGGGCGGCGTCACGTCCAGCGGCGGGGCCGTGCCCTCCAGCAGCGGCAGCATGGGCAGGCGGCTGGGCTCCAGCGTCATCTCGTAGCGCAGCGCCGCGCCTGTGGGCTCCATGTCGGCCGGCAGCGTCAGCGCCCAGGGTGTGGGGCTGCTGTCGGGGCCGGGGTCTCGCGTCCAGGTCCGGCCGTCGAACCAGGACAGCACTGGGCCGCGGAAGTACATCGCCGAAGGCGGTGGTGCCGGGCCGTCGAAGCGCAGGCGCAGGGCGATGGATTCGTCGGCCGCGATCTCGGCGATGCTTCCCATCTCCAGCGAGCCGGACAGCCCGGTGCGCGCCACGCTGCGGTCGGGCAGGGCCCACAGGGGGTCGATGCGCGGAAACAGCAGGAACAGCGCCACCATCACCGGGGTGCCCAGCGCGGCGGCGCGCAGGGCTACCCCGCCAGCCTGGCGCAGCGAAGGCCGGCCCGCGGGCATGTGGGCCAGCACCAATGCCGTCATCAGCCCCCACACGGCCACGGCCATGGCGGCGGCGGTGCCCGGGCCTTGCGACGTGAAGAAGTGCGTGAGCACGACGAAAAAGCCCAGGAAGAACAGCACCACGGCGTCGCGGCGCGCCCGCAGTTCCAGCGTCTTCAGGGCCATCAGCACCACCAGCATGGACACGCCCGCCTCACGGCCCAGCAGCGTGCCCTCGTGCCAGGCGGTGGCCGAGGCATAGACGATCAAGAGAGCCACCACCGTCCATCGTCCCGGCAGGGGCTGGTGTACCAGCGTCAGGTGCACCCGCCAGACCAGCAAGGCCGCCACGCCCACGGCGAACCATGCCGGCCGGTGCCACAGGTGGGGCGCCATCGTCCAGGCCGACACGGCCACCAGAAACAGCGTGTCGCGGGCCTCACGCGGCAGCCGTTCCCAGGCCCAGGCTGCCCTCCAGGTGCGTGAAGGCTGCCGGGTCATCGGGCGGCCCCGGAGGGCGCCCCGCCCCAGGCGCCCAGGGCATCCAGCAGGGCCCGGCGGTGGGCGCCCCCCAGGGCTGGCGCCCAGCGGTGGCCGCCCAGTTGCAGGCCCACGGGCCGGCCCGCGCGCTCGGCCGCCAGCAACCAGGCCGCCAGGCGCGACAGCCGGTGCTCGATGTCGCCCTCGGCGCTGCGCGCAGCGGCCTCGTCCAGCCAGAGTTCACCGCGCGGCAGGACTTCGGCCTCGCGGGTGACGAGTTCGCCCGTGCGGGCCACCTTTTTCCATGCCACCTGGCCCAGGGCGTCCCCGGCACGCCACGGCCGCACGCCGTCGAAGGCCGGCTCGGCGGCCTGCTGCGCCGCCAGGGCCGCGGGCACGGGGGCCAGGGCCGGACGGTCCGCCGCCGGTGCGGGCCATGGTGATGGGGCGGGCAGGGGCGGTGCGGGCTGTTCGGGTTGCGGCCAGGCCAGCACCTGCGCCGCCGGCCGCCACACCGTCCAGGCGCGAAACAGCCCCATGGGAAACCGCGTCTCGGCCACGATGGCTGGCAGCGCCTGCCAACCGCGCGCCTGCAGCAGCAGATGCAGATGCACCGAGGTCAGGCCCCGCGCCGGCACATCGGTCCAGGCGCGTTCGTCCTGGTGCCGCCAGCCCAGGCCGATGCCGTGCCGCGTGGCTTCCGGGTTGTGGAGCGTGATCTCGATCTCTGCGGCGCTGCCGGCGAAGGCCGCTCCACCCGCGCGCAGTTGCAGGCGCAGGCCCCGCAGGGTGGCGTGGGTCATGTACAGGCAGGCCCCGGCGCTGCCGGCCAGCAGGAAGGTCAGGGCATAGCCCAGGCTGAGCTGGTAGTTGATGCTGGCCAGCAGCAGCACCAGCAGCACCACCGCGAACAGCAGGCCAGCGCCCGTGGGCAGGATGTAGGTGTTGCGCTGGCCAGGCTCGTGGTGGTCCGCTCTTGGCAGGCGCTTGTCGAGCCAGGTGTCGAACCAGCGCCGCAAGCGCCTGGCCCCGGGTGGCGCCCGCCGTACGGCGCCCTGGGTGTGTGAACCCGGCAGGTCCAGCCTCATGGCAGGGGCGTGGCCTCCACCATCGCCAGCACCTGTTCCCTGGCGCCGCAGCCCGCGCCCGAGGCCGGCACCAGGCGGTGAGCGATGGTCTGCGGCAGGATGGCCTGCAGGTCGTCAGGCGCCACGTAGTCGCGCCCGGCCATGAAGGCGCGGGCCCGAGCGGCGCTCAGCACGGCGAGGGCGGCACGCGGGCTCAGGCCCTGCGCGAACCAGCGGCCCGAGCGCGTGGCCTCCACCAACGCCTGCAGGTAGTCCAGCAGCGCTCCCGAGACCGACACACCCCGGGCGGCCGCCTGGGCCTGCTGCAGTTCGGCCGGCGTCATCACCGGGGCCAGCCGGGCCAGTGCGGCCCGCCGGTCTTCTCCGGCCAGCAGGGCGCGCTCGGCCTGCCGGTCCGGGTAGCCCAGGGTGATGCGCATGAGGAAGCGATCGAGCTGGCTCTCCGGCAGGGGATGGGTGCCCAGGTGGTCCCCCGGGTTCTGCGTGGCCACGACGAAGAACGGGCTCGGCAGGGCGTGGGTGGCGTGGTCCACCGAGACCTGGCGCTCCTCCATCGCCTCCAGCAGCGCGCTCTGTGTGCGCGGGCCGGCGCGGTTGATCTCGTCGGCCAGCAGCACCTGGGTGAACACCGGGCCGGGGTGGAAGACGAAGGCCTCGCGCGAGCGCTCGAACACGCTCACGCCGACCAGATCGCTGGGCATGAGGTCCGAGGTGAACTGCACGCGCGCGAAGCGCAGGCCCAGCGACAAGGCCAGCGCCTGCGCCAGCGTGGTCTTGCCCACGCCCGGCACGTCCTCGATCAGCAGGTGACCGCCAGCCACCAGGCAGGCGACGCAGTCCTCGATGCGATCGCGCTTGCCGACGATGATCGAGTCGACCTGGTCCACCAGGCGGGCCAGCAGGGGCTGAAGAGGACGTTGCATCGGTGGCACCTTACCCGAATTCACCGTGCCATCGGCTCGCGCGGGCATGGGGCCCAACCCCCTGTCCTTGATCCGGGTTCGCCAGCGGCCCGGCGTGCTGCGCGACACTTCAAGCCATGAGCACCGCCTTCTACGCCCCCACGGCCTGCCGTGGCCACGACATGGGCCCGGGCCACCCCGAATGTCCGCAGCGGCTGGACGCCATCCACGACCTGCTGCGCGCCACCGGACTGGACCTGGCGCTGGACCACCGCGACGCCCCTGAGGCCACCCCGGCGGCGCTGGAGCGTGCCCATGCGGCCGGCTATGTGCAGCAGATACGCGAACTGATGCGGCAAAGTGCCGAGACCGGCCAGCCCCATGCTGTGGACCCTGACACCAGCGTGTGCCCGGCCACGGCGGCGGCGGCGTTGCAGGGTGCGGGCGCGGCCGTCGCGGCCACCGATGCCGTGATCGACGGCAGCGCCATGAACGCCTTTTGCGCCGTCCGCCCGCCCGGCCACCATGCCACGCGTGACCAGGCCATGGGTTTTTGCTTCTTCAACAACGTGGCCGTGGCGGCGCGCCACGCGCTGGACGTGCGCGGCCTGCAGCGCGTGGCCGTCATCGACTTCGACGTGCACCACGGCAACGGCACCGAGGACATCGTGGCCGGCGACGAGCGCATCCTGATGTGCAGCTTCTTCCAGCACCCGCTGTACCCCTACAGCGGGGCGGTGCCCAAGGGTACGAACATGGTCAACGTGCCGGTGGCGCCCTACACGCGCGGGCCGGCGGTGCGCGAACTGATCGAGCAGCAGTGGATGCCGGCACTCGACGCCTTCCGGCCGCAGATGCTGTTCATCTCCGCCGGCTTTGATGCCCATCGGGAGGACGAGCTCGGACAGATGGGCCTGGTGGAGGCCGACTACGCCTGGATCACGCGCCGGCTGATGGACGTGGCCGCCGCGTATGCGCAGGGCCGTATCGTCTCTTGCCTGGAAGGGGGTTACCACCTGGGCGCCCTGGCGCGCAGTGTGGCGGCGCACCTGCGGGAACTGGCGGGGGTGGCAGCGTGAGCGGGCGTACGGGCAGTGCGGCCGAGGGCCTGTCGGCACGCTTCACCGAAGGCCTCGCGCCAGCCGAACTGGGGGCGCTGCTGACGTCCCTGGCCCGGCCTTCCGCCCTGGTGGAAGCGGGTGTGCTGGCGCTGTGCGTGGCGCTGGCCTGGGGGGTGGTGCGCGTGCTGGTCGGCCGGCAGCCGCGGCGTGGCATCTTGCTGGGCCGTCATGGTGTGGATGGCGTGCTGTTTCCCCTGCTGCTGCTGTTGCTGGCCTGGGGTGCGCGCTGGGCGTTGGCCCACTGGGTACCGCCGGCGCTGTTCCGCATCGCCCTGCCGGTGCTGCTGAGCCTGCTGGTCATCCGCTTTGGTGTGCAGGTGCTGCATGTGGCGTTTCCCACCTCGGCCTCGGTGCGTCTGGTGGAGCGCCTGCTGTCGTGGATGGTCTGGGGCGGGGTGGTGCTGTGGCTGACTGGCGCGCTGCCGGTGCTGGTGGCGGAGCTGGACGCCCTGCGCTGGAAGACGGGTGGTGCCGAGATCTCGGTGTGGAGCGTGATCGAGGGCGGCTTCACGGCCGGTGTGGTGCTGCTGGTAGTGCTGTGGCTGTCCTCGGCGCTGGAAGCGCGCCTGCTGGCCGGCGCCGAGCAGGCGGGCGGCAGCCTGTCGCTGCGCAAGATGGCCGCCAACGTCACGCGCGCATTGCTGGTGTTCGTCGGCCTGCTGGTGGCGCTGTCGGCCGCCGGCATTCCCCTGGGGGCGCTCAGCGTGCTGGGCGGCGCGGTGGGCGTGGGCATCGGCTTCGGCTTGCAGAAGCTGGCCTCCAACTACGTCAGCGGCTTCGTCATCCTGGCCGAGCGTTCGCTGCGCATCGGCGATGTGGTGCGGGTGGACGGCTTCGAGGGCCGCGTGACAGACATCCACACCCGCTACACCGTGATCCGGGCACTGAACGGGCGCGAGTCCATCGTGCCCAACGAGTTGCTCATTACGCAGCGCGTGGAGAACGCCTCGCTGGCGGACCCGCGCATCCTGCTGACCACCAGTGTGCAGGTGGCTTACGGCACCGATGTGCCGGCGCTTTCGCCG
>JBIKMY010000075.1:0-7807 GCA_044358945.1 Rubrivivax sp. | reverse complement strand
GCATCGTGATGGGGTCGTGGAAATCCTCACACAGCGTACGCGATTTGCGGCCGAGCCGCCCGCTGCCCGCCTCGGACGTGTTGTCAAGGCGGATGAGCATTGGAGCGGCTGGAGTGAATTGCGCCATCACTGCCACCGCCGCTAACCGCGCACACGCCAGAACGCTCCCCTGCCGCCCCCCGCCCTGGAGGCCATTCGCGCCCACGAAGCCGAGATGGTGGCCATCCGCCACCAGATCCACGCCAACCCCGAGCTCGCCTACGAAGAGCACGCCACCAGCGACCTGGTGGCCGAGCGCCTGGCCCGCTGGGGCTGGGAGGTGCACCGTGGCCTGGGCGGCACGGGCGTGGTGGGCACGCTGCGCGCCGGCACCAGCACGCGCCGCATAGGCCTGCGCGCCGACATGGACGCCCTGCCCATCGACGAGACCTCCGGCAAGCCCTGGGCCAGCCGGGTGTTCGGCAAGATGCACGCCTGCGGCCATGACGGCCACACCGCCATGCCGCTGTCCGCGGCGCGCCATCTGGCGGCCACACGAGCGTTCGACGGCATCGTGCATGCGGTGTTCCAGCCCGCCGAAGAAGGCCTGGCCGGCGCCCGCAAGATGCTGGAAGACGGCTTTCTGGAGCTGTTCCCGTGTGACGCCATGTTCGGCATGCACAACGCCCCGGGCGTGCCCGAAGGCCAGTTCATGGCGGTGCCCGGCTTTGCCATGGCCAGCGGCGACACCTGCATCATCACGGTCAAGGGCACGGGCGGGCACGGCGCCATGCCGCAGCACGCGGTAGACCCGGTGGTGGCCGCCTCGGCCATCGTCATGGCCTTGCAGACCATCGTCTCGCGCAACGTGCCACCGCTGCAGACGGCCATCATCTCGGTGGGTGCCTTCCTGGCGGGCGACGCCCCCAACGTCATCCCGGGCACGGCCGAGCTGCGCCTGACCGTGCGCGCCATGCGGCCCGATATCCGCGACCTGCTGGAAAAGCGCATCGCCGAGATCGCCCAAGCCCAGGCCGCCACCTTCGGCGCCACGGCGGAGGTGAACTACATGCGCCGCTACCCCGTGCTGCACAACTGGCCCGAGCCCACCGAGTTCTGCAAGCAGTTGGTGCGCGACTGGCTGGGCGAAGACGGCCTGGTACCCAACCCGGAACCCGTCACCGCCAGCGAAGACTTTTCCTTCTTCCTGGAGAAGGTGCCCGGCTGCTTCATCAACATCGGCAATGGCACCGGCAGCCAGGGCGGCTGCATGGTGCACAACGCCGGCTACGACTTCAACGACCGGGTGCTGTCCACGGGTGCCACCTACTGGGTCAAGCTCACCGAGCGCTGGCTGGCACCTCAGGGGTGACGAACGTCGGCGGGGGAAGGATCAGGGGGGTCCTGATCGATGAGTCGATGTACATCCACGTGTTTACAAGCAGGGCAGCGCCAGCTAGGATGTACACGTACACACACCAAACTCGTCTTGCCGAGTACCGCCATGGCACACACCAAACTGTTCAAGAACGGCAACTCTCAGGCCGTACGGATTCCGTCTGAACTGGCCTACAGCAGTTGGGACATGGAACTGGTCATCGAGCGCCAGGGAGACGAGCTGCGCATCCGGCCCGCCCCAAGGCGGATGGGCGACGTGCTCGGCAAGTTCGCGCAGTTCTCTCCCGACTTCATGAGCGAAGGCCGGGGCGTGAATATCGAGCGTGAGCGCGACCCTCTATGAAGCCGAGGTACATGCTGGACACCAACATCTGCATCTACCTTATGAAGCACCAGCCTCCCCAGGTGCGGGCCCGGTTTGCCGAGTGTTACGTGGGCGAGGTGGTGATCTCGGCCATCACCCTGGCAGAACTGGAATTCGGGGTGGCCTGCTCTGGCGAATCCCAGGCGCGCCACCAGGCCCTGTTGGACAGCCTTCTGGAGGACATCCCGGTCGCTCCCTTCGAGGCCCAAGCCGCACGTGCGTACGGACCCCTGCGCGCCACCCATCGAGACCGCACCCAGGATGCGCTGGACAAGCTCATCGCGTCACACGCGTTGTCCATCGGAACGACGCTTGTGACGAACAACGAAGCAGACTTTCGAGGCTTTGCGGGGCTGCGCGTCGAGAACTGGGTTCACAACCACTGACTGCCGACCAACCTTCAACGTGAGGGACCCTTCCCTGGCCACAACACCCCCAGCGCCAAGGCCAGCCAGGCCAGGATGAAGGCGCTGCCACCCAGCGGCACCAGGGCCCGGGCGGCGTCCCAGCCCCACAGGATGCGGGCGTCGATGTTCAGGCAGAACAGCAGCAGGCCCGCCACCATCAAGCCGCCAGAGGCCACCAGCCAGCGGCTGGTATGCCGGGCCAGCGCCAAGCCCACCAGCACCAGCCCCAAGGCGTGAAACTGGTGCTGCTCCAGCGAGGCCGCGAAGGCCGGGCCGGCCTGCTGCAGGGCCGGCACATGGGCCGCCGCGGCCGACAAGGCCACCGAAAGAGCCGCGAAGACAGCCCCCAGGGCGATGAAGAAGCGGGCGGTCGGGGGCAAGGAGGGCATGGTTCATCCGGTACAAAGAGGGGCAGCCAGCCTACCGCAAGGCATCCACCCCTTGCACATCCACTGCATGGCCTTGATGCCCCCGATGAAGCCTTAGATGAAGCCCCCCACTCGCACCCACCCCAGCGCCACGAGGTCGTTCGCCGCCGCGCTGGTTGCGTTGTGCGCACTGCTGCTTGCCGGCTGTGCCACCGTGAACCCCCATTTCGACTCGGCCAAGCCGCACCATCACCCCGAGGGCTTTCGCAACCTGCACACCGACTTCCAGCCCAAGGGGCTGCTGACCGTGCTGCAGTGGCAATGGGACGCCGTGCGCAACGGGCTGCCCAGGCCGCCGGCCACACCCACGCCCACGATCGCGCCCGATCTGCCCTTCATCCACGCCAACGCCCGACAAGGTGCGGCCATGGGCCCGGCACTCACCTGGATCGGACACGCCACCATGCTCGCCCAGATGGGGGGCCTCAACTGGCTCACAGACCCGGTGTTTTCCGAGCGCGCTTCGCCCGTGGCGTCTTTCGGGCCGCGCCGCGCCCAGCCGCCCGGGCTGAGCCTGGCTCAGCTGCCGCGCATCGACGTGGTGCTGGTGTCGCACAACCACTACGACCACCTGGACGAGACCAGCGTCAAGACCCTGAACGCCCAGGCTGGCGGCCCGCCGCTGTTCGTGGTGCCCCTGGGTCTGAAGGCCTGGTTTGCCGACATCGGCATCCAGCGCGTGATGGAACTCGACTGGTGGGACAGCCTGCGCCTGGACGCCCCGGGTGGCGCGGTGGACGTGGTGCTCACGCCCGCCCAGCACTGGTCCGGCCGCACCCTGGCCGACCGGCTGGCCACGTTGTGGGGCGGCTTTGCCGTCTTTGCGCCCGACCTGCATCTCGTCTACACCGGCGACACCGGCTACTCGCCCGACTTCAAGGAGATCCGCAGGCGCTTTGCCGCGCGCCAGACCGATGCCGGCTTCGACGTGGCGCTTATCCCCGTGGGCGCCTACGAGCCCCGGTGGTTCATGGCCACCCAGCACGTCAACCCCGCAGAGGCGGTGCAGATCCACCTGGACCTGGGTGCCACACGCTCTGTGGGGGTGCATTGGGGCACCTTCAACCTGACCGATGAGTCACTGGACGAACCGCCCAAGGCCCTGGCCGAGGCCCGACGCGCTGCGGGTCTGGCCGATGAGACCTTCCAGGTGCTGGCCATCGGCCAGACGCTGAAGTTGCCGCGGCGGGCGCTCTCAGCCGCGGGCCTGTAAGGCACCCGCGGCCCACAGCCGGCCACAAAGGTAGGTCCAGACGAAAGTCGCTGCCGCCTGGCTCGTCATCTCGGCATGGTCGTAGGGCGGGGACACTTCCACGCAGTCCATCCCCACGAACGGCAGGTCGGCCCACTCCTCCAGCAAGGTCAGCACCTGGTTGGTGCTCAGGCCACCCGGCTCGGGCGTCCCGGTGCCGGGCGCAAAGGCGGGGTCCAGGCAGTCGATGTCCAGGCTGAGATACACCGGCGGGTGGCCGTGCGCGGCCAGGCGGTTGCGTACCGCATCGAGCACACCGGCCAACTGTGCGGGGCTCTCCAGGCCACGCAGATCGCGTGCCGTGAAGATCTGCCCGCCGCGGCGGCTGACGTATTCGCGCTCCTGTCTGCCAGCCGACGAGCGGATGCCGATCTGGGTGAAGCACTCATCGATCACCAGGCCTTCCTGCAGGGCCTCGTAAACCCAAGTGCCGTGGCCGCTGGGCTCGTCGAAGTGGGTGGTCCAGGTGTCGCAATGCGCGTCGAAGTGGATGACGGCCAGGGGCCGGCCCAGGTGCTGGCGGTAGGCTCGCAGCAGGCTCAGCGTGACGGAGTGGTCGCCCCCCAGCCAGCACATGTGGTGCGCCTTGAGCAAAGGCGCGACCAGGGCCTGCAGGGCCTCGCGCATGGCCTGCAGGCTGGTGTTGGGCAGGGGCAGGTCGCCGATGTCGCCCAGCACGCCCAGGGGCGAGACATCGAAGTGCGGGTGCTGCGCGTCGCACAGCATGTGGCTGGCTTCGCGGATGGCGCGCGGCCCGAAGCGGGCGCCAGGGCGGTTGGTGACCGCGCCGTCCCAGGCGATGCCGGCCACGGCGTAGGGCGTCCGCGCGCTGGCCGCGGACGCCTTGAGGAAGGTGCTCTGGGAGAGAAAAGCGAAGGAAGTCACGGCATCGCCTCGATGGATGGCTGCGGGCAGACACGTGCTGCCAATGGCGGCGTCAGGGCCCCGCAGCATGCCACGATCACGCCCCTCGATGCCGGGCCAGGTTCCAAAGTGCCACCGCCGCCACACCCGCGGCATCGGCCGCCCAGTCGGCCCAGTCGCCGTGGCGCCAACCGGTGAGGTGCTGCGCCACCTCGATGACCGCGCCGTACAGCAGCAGGGCCGCGAAGAGCCTCCGCCGCTGCGCCCTCTGGGCCCATCCCCAGCAGCCCAGCAGCGCGAGGGTGCCAAAGGCCAGCGTGTGCTGGGCCTTGTCCCAGAAGTTCAGCGGCAAGCGCTCCACCTGCTCGGGCGGAAGGAGCGTGAGCACCAGCACGGCCAGACTGGCCAGCCAGAAGGCCGCGCGCGCCAGCCCGCTCGGTGGGGTCATGGGAGGCCCCAGGGCTTCAGCATAAGACCAGCCCGGCTGCGTTGTGGGCCCGCGAAGGCTTGATCACGCCAGCACCGCCACCACCTCGGCCGGCGCCTGCACCAGCTCGATCAGCACGCCTTCCCCACCCACGGGAAACTCGTCGTTGCCCTTGGGATGGATGAAGCAGATGTCGTGGCCCGCGGCGCCTTTGCGGATACCGCCGGGCGCAAAGCGCACACCGTGGGCGCTCATCCACTCCACGGCGCGGGGCAGGTCGTCCACCCACAGGCCCACGTGGTTGAGCGGCGTGGTGTGCACGGCCGGCTTCTTGTCCGGGTCCAGCGGCTGCATCAGGTCCACCTCCACGGCGGTGGGGCCTTGCCCCAGGGCGCAGATGTCTTCGTCGACGTTCTCACGCTCGCTGACGAAAGTGCTCTTGACCGTCAGGCCCAGCATGTCCACCCACAGAGACTTCAGGCGCTGCTTGTCAGGCCCGCCGATGGCGATCTGCTGGATGCCGAGGATGCGAAAGGGTTTGGGGGTGCTCATGCGGGGCTCCGGGGCGTTCAGGCGAACTTCAGTATGGGCTGGTCCACGGCCAGGCTCTCGCCCTTGGCGGCCAGGAGTTCGCTCACGGTACCGTCTTGCGCGGCGGTGAGGATGTTCTCCATCTTCATGGCCTCGATGACCGCCAGGCGCTCACCGGCCAGCACGGCCTGGCCCGGCTTGACGGCGATATCCACCAGCAGGCCGGGCATGGGCGAGAGCAGGAACTTGCTCATGTCGGCCGGGGCCTTGTAGGGCATGAGGCGCTGCAGCTCGGCGGCGCGGGCGTTCAACACCATGGCCTCGATGCGCAGGCCGTTGTGGGACACGCGGGTCCACAGGCCCTCGCGCTCGATTTGCGCGGTGAAGTGCTTGCCGTTGCAGGAGCCGCTGGCGCGGATGCCGCCGAAGGTCCAGTCCTGCGCCACGACATAGCGCTTGTCACCCACCTGCACGGTGATCTGACCGGCGGCTTCGAGCCGGACCGGCACCTGGCGGTGGGCGCCGGCCGCGCCCTTGACCACGACGACGAAGTCCTCGCCAATGCGCACACCGTGACCGTCCAGTTGCCCGGTGATGCCCGCGGCGCGCTCCAGGTAGCGGCGGTGGGAGGCCGCCACCAGGGCGATCAGGAACTCCGGGTCGTCGTGCGGCACGTCCTCAGCGCGGAAGCCGCCAGCGTAGTGCTCCGCAATGAAGCCGGTGTTGAAGTCACCACCGACGAAATTCGGGTGGGCCAGCAGCGCGGCCTGGAAGGGAATGTTGCTGGACACGCCCCGGATGACGAAGCCGTTGAGGGCCTCGCGCATCTTGGCAATGGCCTCATGGCGGTCACGCCCGTGCACGATGAGCTTGGCGATCATCGAGTCGTAGAACATGGGGATCTCGCCGCCTTCGTAGACCCCCGTGTCCACACGCACTCCACCAAAGCGGCCGTTGTCGTAGGCGGGCCCGGACAGCGTGACCGTGCCCTGCTCCAGGTCAGCCGCCGGGGGCTGGTAGCGCACCAGACGCCCGGTGGAGGGCAGGAAGTTGCGGAACGGGTCTTCGGCGTTGATGCGGCACTCCATGGCCCAACCCTGGCGGGGAATCTGTTCCTGCGTGAAGGGCAGCGGCTCGCCGGCGGCCACGCGGATCATCTGCTCCACCAGATCGACCCCAGTGATGCACTCGGTCACCGGGTGCTCCACCTGCAGCCGGGTGTTCATCTCCAGGAAGTAGAAGTCCTGGTTCTTGCCGACGACGAACTCCACCGTGCCGGCGCTCTGGTACTTCACGGCCTTGGCCAGCGCCACGGCTTGCTCGCCCATGGCGCGGCGCGTGTCGTCGCTGATGAAGGGGCTGGGCGCCTCCTCGATCACTTTCTGGTGCCGGCGCTGGATGGAGCATTCGCGCTCGTGCAGGTAGACGACTTTGCCGTGTGCATCGCCCAGCACCTGGATCTCGATGTGGCGCGGCTGCTCGACGAACTTCTCGATGAAGACGCGGTCGTCGCCAAAGCTGTTGCGCGCCTCGTTGCGGCATGACGAGAAGCCCTCGAAGGCCTCCTTGTCGTTGAAGGCCACTCGCAAGCCCTTGCCACCGCCACCGGCGCTGGCCTTGATCATCACCGGGTAGCCAATGCCGCGCGCGATCTCCACCGCGCGCTCGGGCGACTCGATGGCGTCGTTCCAGCCCGGGATGGTGCTGACCTTGGCTTCATTGGCCAGCTTCTTCGAGGCGATCTTGTCGCCCATGGCCGCGATGCTGTAGTGCTTGGGGCCGATGAAGACGATGCCCTCTTCTTCCACGCGGCGCGCGAAGTCTTCGTTCTCCGACAAGAAGCCGTAGCCGGGGTGCACGGCCTGCGCGCCGGTGGCCTTGCACGCGGCGATGATCTTGTCGGCCACGAGGTAGCTCTCGCGGCTGGGCGCCGGGCCCAGCAGCACGGACTCGTCAGCCAGCTCCACGTGCCGCGCGTCCTTGTCGGCTTCGGAATACACCGCCACGGTGGCGATGCCCATCTTGCGTGCGGTCTTGATCACTCTGCAGGCGATTTCTCCGCGGTTGGCGATCAGGATCTTGGTGAACATTTCGTGGTCCTTCTTCGAATTCCTGGATGCTGTTGGGGACAGCGTCATGTCAGACGTGATGGTGCTG
>JBIKMY010000074.1:0-7879 GCA_044358945.1 Rubrivivax sp. | reverse complement strand
GCAGGCCGTCCTCGATCCTGGTCTTTGCAAGGTCTTCTGCAGATGGCGTCGCCGGCATCAGGGGTGCGAGATTCAGAACAATTCCCAGAGGCTTGCTGAAACCCTGCGCGCGCAGGGCTTGCAATGTGAGTCCGTGGCTCAGCAGCAGGTGGTGGGACACCTGCATCGCGGTGGCTCTGTTTCGTATGCCGGGAGCGAAGATGCCGCTGTCATGACCCAGCATGGCAATGACCCAGGGCTCGTTGTGTGTCGTCAGCGTGCAGACTCGGTCACCCAGATGGCGGGCCATGCCCAGCGCGTACTCCACGAAGTGATCGACGGTTTCCCTGGCCGCCCATCCGCCTCGGTCCTGGAGGGCCTGAGGAAGATCCCAGTGGTTCAACGTCACATGCGCTTGGATGCCGCGGTCATGCAAGCCGTCGACCAAACGCTTGTAGAAAGAAATGCCTGCTTCATTCCATGGACCATCGCCTGTGGGGCGTACCCGCGGCCAGGAGACGGAGAAGCGGTAGGCGTTCACACCCAGCGAGGCAATCAGGTCCAGATCTTCCTCGAGCCGGTGATAGTGGGCGCAGGCGGTCTGTGGCGAACTGCCGTCCTGGATGGCGCCGGGCGTCTTGCAGAAGCGGTCCCAGATGGACTCTCCTCGACCATCAAGGTCGGCCGCACCCTCGATCTGGGTCGCGCTGGTGGCCACTCCCCAGATGAAGTCTGCAGGGAAGACCATGGTCGGATCCAGCAGGGGTTGAAGGGCGGGGTGTTCAGATGGAGCGTTCATGTTGTCGGCCGGTCGAGTCGGGGTCTCTGGGCGAGGGAGGGGATCGTGGCAGGTGGTTCGCTGATCCAGCGGGACTTCACTTCACTGCGCCCGTGGTGAGCCCGGAAATGAGCTGTCGGGATGACAGCGCGAAAAGGATCAGCAGCGGAATGGTCGCGATGGCAGAGCCCGTCATCAGCGCTCCCCATTCGGTGTTGACGGGGCTTTGCAGGCTGCGCAGCGCGAGCGGCAGGGTGTAGTTGTCGGCGCTTCGCATCACGATCAGCGGCCCCATGAAGTTGTTCCAGGAGGCGATGAAGGTGATCAGCCCGAGGGTGCCCAGCGCAGGCTTGAGCAGCGGCAGCACGATGCGCCAGTAGATGGCGAACTCGCCACAGCCGTCCATGCGGGCGGCCTCGATAAGTTCGCGCGGGATGGCGCTGGCTGCGAACTGGCGCATCAGGAAGATGCCGAAGGCGCTGGCTGCCCCGGGGATGTAAAGCCCCCGGTGCTGGTCGATCCAACCCAGCACGTCCATGATCAGGAAGGTCGGGATCATGTTCATGAAGGACGGCAGCAGCATCGTGGCCATCACCAGCGTGAACAGCGCCTTCTTGAAGCGGAACTCCATGAGCGCGAAGGCATAGCCCGCCATCGAGCAGAACAGCAGCGTGAGTGCGGTGGAGGCCAGCGCCACGTACACGCTCCAGCCCAGGTTGCGCCAGAAGGGCAGCCGTGTGGTCAGGATGCGCAGGTTTTCCAGCAGGTCGCCGCCGAACCACATCGGTGGGGGCATGTTGAAGATGGCCGTGCGCGACTGCGTGGCGAAAACGAACATGAAATAGAACGGCGCCAGCATGATCAGCGCGCCCGTGCCCACCACGAGGTAGGCCGCCCAGGGGGCCATGCGGTGCGAGTTCATGCGCCTAGCCTCATGGTCAGGCCCTGCGCGGGCGGAAGGCCCGGTTGGTCATCCAGGTGAGCACTGCCACCACGGCGAACAGCAGCCAGGACATCGCGCTCGCACCGCCGAAGTCGTTGAAGTCGAAGGCCATGCGGTACAGGTAGACCGCGGAGGTCATCCCTGACTGTTCCGCACCGCCGCGGCCACCGGTGAGGATGAAGGGCTCCTCGAAAAGTTGCAGCCCGCCGATCACGCTGAGCGTCACGCCGAAGAAGATCATGGGCTTCAGGTTCGGCAGCGTGATGTGCCAGAACTGCTGCCAGCGCCCGGCGCCGTCCATGGTGGCGGCCTCGTACAGGTCCCGGGGAATGGTCTGCAGCGCTGCCAGGTACAGCACCACATTGAAGCCCAGGTAGCGCCAGAACACGACGAAGGCGATGGCCGGCTTGATGTTTTCGGCGCGGCCCAGCCAGTCCACGTGCTCGATGCCGAAGGCTCCCGCCAGCGCCGCGTTGATGAGGCCGAAGTCCTTGGAGAACAGAGAACTGAACATGATGGCGATGGCCACCGTGGAGGTGATGTAGGGCAGGAAGTAGGCGCCCACGACGCCGTCGCGTAGGTACTTGAAGGAGTTGTGAATGAACACCGCCAGTGGAATGGCCACCAGATGCTGCGGAGCGCCCGACACCACCGCCAGCCACAGCGTGTTCTTCAGCGACTTCCAGAACCACTCGTCCTGCAGCGCGAAGGCGAAGTTGTCCCATCCCACGAACTCCATCGCGTCCAGGCCGCTGGTGGGCTCCCAGGACTGGAAAGCCAGGTGCAGCGAGAACAGCAGCGGGAACACGCCGAACACTGCAAAAAGCAGCAGGAACGGGCTGATGAACACGTAAGGTGCCCAGCGGGGCGACAGGCGCATCGCGGAAAGCAGCCGTCGGCTCATCGGTGGGCCCTCCGCTCCAGCAGGCGCCGCGCATCGCCCAGGGCCGTTGCGATGTCCTTGCCGTGGTCCAGCACGTTGTCGAGCTCGGTGCCTATCACCTCGTCGGCAAAGTTGGCCTGCTTGTGCACCTGGGTGGCGGTGATGCGCTGCGCGGCGTCGCGCCAGAGGCGGCGTGCCGGCTGGTCCCCCAGGAAGGCCACGGGCCCGTCGAAGAACGCGTCCTGATGGGTCTGGAGCAGGGCGGGGAAGGCGTCCTGCGACTTGAAGGCCGCCAGCTGCAACGCCGGGTCCAGTGTCAGCAGCTGGATGAATTCCCATGCCAGGGACTTCTGTTCGGGTCTTGCGCGGCGGGGGATGGCGTAGAAGGTGCCGCCATAGCCCACGAAGGTGTTTTCGGGCAGCTGGGCGGCGCGCCACAGGCCCTTGGTGGTCGGGGCTACCCAGTTGGCCATCTGCCCGACCATCCAGGCGCCCGTGAGGTCGGTGGCCAGGGTGCCGCGCCGAAAGCCTTCGGCCCACTCGTTGGACCAGGCGTTGACCTTGGCGTCCAGCTTGCGGCGACGTACCTCGCGCGCGAGCTCGAAGGCGCGCCGAAAGCGCGGCGCCTCCACCAGCACCCGCGACTCTTTGTCGAAGTACAGGCCCTCGCCCGGGCGCAGACCGCTGCGGATGACGATGTCCTTGACTGACTGCGCGTTGCCGATGAGGTAAGCGCCCGTGGCGGCCTTGATCCTCACGCCTGCGGCCACGTAGGCTTCCCAGCTGGCGGTGAGGTCGGCATCGCTCAGCCCGGCCCGCGCCAGCAGATCGGTGCGGTACAGCAAGGTGCCCGGGCCGATGTCGGTGGGCACGGCCACGCGGGCGCCGCGGCGGTTGCGGGTCTGGTCGAAGGCATAGGGCACGAAGCGGTCGGCCAGTTGTTCCAGCCCATACGGCGCCTGCGACAGGTCTTCCAAGCCATAGCCCTGGGAGAAGCGCCCCACATAGCTGGCCTCCAGGGCCATCACGTCGGGCAGGTACACCGAGGTGGACAGCGCCGTGGTCATGGCGGTATGGTGGTCGGCGTACTGGCGGCTGACCACCTCCACCTCCACGTCGGGGCGGCGCTGGCGCCACACGGGCAGCGCCGACCGGACGATCTCGTCCACGAGCGGGAAGGCAGCCACCGTGAGCTTTCGCCTGCCCGAGGCGAACCCGCGGCCGGATGACACCAGACACGCAGCTGTCACGGCGCCTATTGCCTTGCGGCGGTTCACAGTGGCATCACGCTGGGTGAACTGCGTCATCGATGTCCTGCGGGGCTGGGCTGGCTTCGTGCGCGTTGCGGTTACAGATGGCGGGAAACCCGCGGTCTTGTGTTCCAGGGAACCGCTCTCAAAAGCATGAAAGCGCTTTCAAATTATCTTGGCCGACTGCTCCACTGTCAAATCAGGGAATGTGCGGATGCGCCCGCCCTTCAATGGCGGGTGCCGGGTGCTGCGGTGGACTCTCGGGCGATCACTCGCGGCCCTGGCAGGCTGACCACGGGCTTTTCGCCCCGCAGCAGGCACAGCATGGCGGTGGCGGCGCGCTGCCCGAGTTCATACGCCGGGTGATGCACGGTGCTCAGCGGTGGGATGCTGTACCGGGACATGGAAACATCGTCGAAGCCCATGACCGAGACGTCCTGCGGCACCCGCAGCGAGCGCCGTTGAAGCGCCAGGCAGGCGCCCAAGGCCATCTGGTCGTTCGCCGCGAACAGGGCCGTGAAGCGCCGGCGGGTGTCCAGCAAGCGGTCGGTGGCCAGCATCCCGCTTTCCTCGTGGAACAGCCCAGCCGCCACCAGGTCCGGGTTGAATGGGATGCCGGCGGCTTCCAGACCGGCGCGGTATCCCCTCAAGCGTTCGTTGGCATCTGGGTGCTCGGCATTCCCGGCAATGAAGGCGATACGCTGGTGTCCCAGGCCTGTCAGGTGCGTGGTGGCCAGGCGGGCGCCCTCGAAGTTGTCGAAGTCCAGGCTGAACAGGTTTGCAGCCTTCAAGCGACGCCCGGTGGCCACCACGGGCAGCGCCTTGGCGTATTGCTTCAACGCCGTATCGCTCAGGCGTCCTGTCAGCACGATGATGCCGTCCACCCGGCGCGAGCGCAGCATCTCGATGCAACGAGCTTCTTCCGCTGCATTCCAGTTGCCACTGACGAACAACGGGCTGTAGCCTACGCGGTCAAGTTCGTCTTCAATGCCGCGCAGCGCCACCCCATAGAACGGGCTGTCAATCGCCTGGGTCACGACCCCGACACTGAGCGTGCGACCGCCAGCCAGTCCACGGGCCATGGGGTTGGGCACGAAGCCAAGTTTGGCAACCGCCTCGTCCACGGCTCGCTTCTTGGCCTCGCTGACCACCGCGGTGCCGTTGAGGATTCGCGACACCGTGCTGGCCGAGACGCCCGCAGCGTCGGCCACCATTTGCAGGGTGACCGGGCCGTCGGCGGAGTTGTGCGCCCCGCGCTCTAGGGCTGACGTACTGTGGGCTGGCGAGCGGGTGGCCATGAGGGCAACTGGTAGAGGTATCGACAGCCCAGTTTATGTCGATGGAGGGGTAGGGACGCAGGGCCTGTCGACCGTCTGCGCCAGCAGGGTCTTTGACGCACAAGCGGTGATTACGAGCAGCCCCTTGCCATGCGCTAGGCTTCAGGCATGACACTCCCTACCCACGCCCAAATCGTCATCGTTGGCGGCGGCATCGCCGGCTGCTCCACGGCCTACCACCTCGCCAAGCTCGGCATCACCGATGTGTTGTTGCTGGAACAGGGCCAGCTCACCAGCGGCACCACCTGGCACGCGGCGGGGCTGATCGGGCAGATGCGGCCCAACCGTAACATGACGCGCATGAGCAAGTACGGCATCGAGCTGTACTCGACGCTGGAGCAGGAGACCGGCCTGGCCACGGGCTGGAAGCAATGCGGCAGCGTGAACGTGGCGCGCACGCCCGAGCGCATGCAGGTGCTGCGCAAGCAGGCGGCCCTGGCGCGCAGCTTCGGTGTGGAGGTGGAACTCATCTCGCCCCAGCAGGCCGGCGAGCTCTACCCCGTGATGCGCACCGACGACCTGCAGGGCGCCATCTGGATCCCGGGTGACGGCAAGGCCAACCCGGCGGACCTGTGCATGTCCCTGGCCAAGGGCGCGCGCAACCGCGGCGCCCGGCTGATGGAAGGCGTGGAGGTCACGGGTGTCATCACCGCTGACGGCCCCGGCGGGCAGCGCGCCGTGGGTGTGCGCACCACCCAAGGCGACGTGCATTGCGAGACGCTGGTGAACTGCGCCGGCCAGTGGGCCCGGCAGTTCGGCGCGCTGGCCGGCGTGACGGTGCCGCTGTACCCGGCCGAGCACTTCTATATCGTCACGGACCAGATTGAGGGAGTTCACCCCATGCTGCCCGTGATGCGCGACCCCGATGGCTTCATCTATTACAAGGAGGAGGTGGGCGGCCTGCTCATGGGTGGCTTCGAACCGCAGGCCAAGCCCTGGACGGTGGACCCCATTCCCAGCACCTTCCAGTTCCAGCTGCTGGATGAGGACTGGGATCAGTTCGAGATCCTGATGACCAACGCCATCCATCGCACGCCTTGCCTGGAGACGGCGAAGATCAAGATGCTGCTCAACGGGCCGGAGAGTTTCACGCCCGATGGCAACTTCATCCTGGGCGAGGCGCCGGAGCTCCGCAATTACTTCGTCTGCGCCGGTTTCAATTCGGCCGGCATTGCCAACTCCGGGGGTGCGGGGCAGCTGATCGCGCAGTGGATTGCCGACGGCGAGCCGCCGGGCGACCTGTGGGACGTGGACATCCGCCGCTTCGGCCCGCACAACGCCAACCGCAAGGGCCTGGCCGAGCGCACGGGCGAGACGCTGGGCCTGCACTACGCCATGCGCTGGCCGCGCCAGGAGTTGCAGACCACGCGGCCGCTGCGTACCAGCCCGCTGTACGACCTGCTGGCGGGCTCCTCCCGTCCCGGCCCGCAGGGCGCGTGCAATGCCGAGTTCGGCAGCAAGAACGGCTGGGAGCGCGTGAACTACTTCCGCCCGCCTGGCGTGGCGAGACCTGCAGACACCCTGGGTCGGCCGGGCTGGCTGGACTGGGTTATCGAGGAGCAGCGCGCCACGCGCGAGGCCGTGGCCGTCTACGACCAGACCTCCTTCGGCAAGCTGCTGCTGCAGGGGCGCGACGCGCTGGCGGTGCTGCAGCGCCTGTGCGCCAATGATGTGGACATGCCGGTGGGCCGCATGGTCTACACCGGCCTGCTCAACGCCCGCGGCGGCTTCGAGAGCGACCTGACCGTCATGCGCCTGCCGAGAGATGCCTCGGGCGAGCGCTTCCTGCTCGTCACCGGCTCGGCCCAGCCCGTGCGCGATGCCGACTGGATCCGCCGCCACGTCAACGCCGACGAGCAGGCGGTGCTGACCGATGTCACCCCGCTGTGGAGCGTGCTCAGCGTGATGGGCCCGAACGCCCGCGAGCTGCTGGCCCGGGTGTCGCCGGACGATCTTTCGCCGGCCGCCCTGAAGTTCTCGCACACCAAGGAGATCGACCTGGGCCACGCCCGCGTCCGCGCCGCCCGCATGGCCTATGTGGGCGGCCCGGGCTTCGAGCTGTATGTGCCGGTGGAGATGACGCGTCACGTCTACCTGGCGCTGATGCATGCCGGGACCGACCTGGGCCTGCGCGACGCCGGCTACTACGCCCTGGACGCCCTGCGCATCGAGGCCGGGCGGCGTGCCTGGGGCGCGGAGTTGGGGCCGGACGAGACGCCGTTCGAGGCCGGGCTGGAGTTCGCCGTGCAGCTCGACAAGCCCGGCTTCATCGGCCGCGAGGCCTTGCTCGCCGCCCGCGGCGCGCCACTGCGCAAGAAGCTGATGGCCTTTGTCGTCGACGACCCGGCGCACTACCTCTGGGGCGGCGAGAGCATCGTGCTGGACGGCCAGCCCATCGGCGAGGTGTCTTCCGCCGGCTGGAGCTTGAAAGCCGGCGCCTGCATGGCCCTGGGCTACGTGCGCGGTGCCGCGGTGGCTGCGGTGCAGGACGGCACGCCCGTGCACATCGACCTGTGGGGTCAGGCGGTGGCGGCCACGGCGCGGCGAGTGTAGGCCCGCCGCCTGGCGCGGCGGTCTGTGGCCGTCACCGCGCGGCCAGTGCCTTCTCCACCGCCGCCACCAGCTCAGGGCTGGTGGGCGACACGCCGCTGGCAAAGCTGGCCACGGCCTTGCCCTGCCGGTCCACCAGGTACTTGTGGAAGTTCCAGG
>JBIKMY010000073.1:0-7956 GCA_044358945.1 Rubrivivax sp. | reverse complement strand
CAGGTCCCGGACATCGACGACGGCCTCAAGCGGCGGTGTGTTCACAGCACTCACAACAGTGCCTTTCGGATGCGACGAGACAGCGCATCAAACGCCATGACCACCGCAATCACCACCAAGATGATGGTCGCCAGGCGGCTCCACTGGAACAGGCTGACCGCCTCGGAAATCAGCAAGCCGAGGCCGCCGGCACCGATCAGGCCGAGGATGGTGGAATCGCGGATGTTGAACTCCCACACGTAGAGGTGGTTGCTGACGAATTGGGGCAGCACCGAAGGCCAGACAGCGCTGAAAAAAACCTGTGAGGGCGAGGCACCCGTTGCCCGCACCGCGTCCACGGCTCCCATGTCGATGGTCTCGATGCTCTCCGCGTACAGCTTGCCGTACGTGCCCATGGAGTGCAGCGCAATGGCCAGGATGCCCGCCGTGGGGCCCAGTCCCACGATACCGACCAGCACCAGGCCGAAGACGAGGGTGTGGATGGCCCGCAAGGTGTCCAGGAGGATGGAGGCCGTGCGCGAGGCCCAGGCTGGAGCGTTCAGGTTGCGTGCAGACAAAAGGCCCAGGGGTAAGGCCATCACGGCGGCCAACAACGAGCCCAGGGTGGCGATCTGGAAGGTCGTCCAGGTGGCGCGCCCCAGGCCCGCGAGAAACCGGGCCTCCACTTGCTGGCGGTTCTCCACCCTCAACAGGGTGCCATCGTCACTTCGGTACTCCAGCCGCTCCGGGCCCCACCAAAGGTCGAGGAAACTGGGGTAGGCAAACTCCGATACCGTCTTAAGCAGGTTGTGCCAAGGCGCACGGCCCCAGGACAGATCGCCCGCCGCAAGTAGCGTCAGCAGGCAAGCCAGCACCAGCCCTGCGTAGGCCAGCACCAGCCCGAAAAAGCCGAGTCTGCCCCGGGGCAGCCGAGGCCGAGTGCCAAATGTTGCCGACGGTTGCATCGCGTCTTACTGCCTCGGGGTCAGCTTGCCGGTGGCCAGGCCGGCGTCCCGAATCGGTTTGTAGAAGGCGTTGTCGGTGTTGACGAAGCCGGTGTAGTTGGCCGGCAGCAGCTGCGGCTGGCGCTTGAGCAGAGGGCCAACCTCCAGCAAGGCCTCCTGCACGCGTTTGACGAAAGCCTTGTCCTTGTAAAGCGCGGCGCTGACGGCCACCGCATCGTTGGGCAGCGGCGCCGACTGCCAGATGATCTTGCTGCGCTCGGCCCGGACGAGACCTTGGTCGATCATGGCGGTACGGTTGCGGTTGTAGTCCGCACCGGCGTCGAGCTGGCCTGCGGTCACCTGGGTCTGGATGGCCTGGTGCTTCGTGTACAGGACACGGGAGAAATGCTTCTCCGGGTCGATGCCCTGTTGCATGAAGAAGTGCAGCGGTATCAGGTAGCCCGACGTGGAGCCCTTGTCGCCAAACGCAAACGTACGCCCTTTGCCCTTGGGGCCGATCAGGTCCTGCGCGCTGTTCAGCCCCGATTCGGGATGGGTCACGATCATGGCGAAGTATTCGGGCTTGCCCTGGTAGAGGATGGTGGAGACCACCTGCGCGTCGGCGAAGTGATGGGCCAGGACATAGCCCCAGGGGCCCATCAAGGCGATGTCGGTTTCGCCGTTGGCCAGGCTCTTGGCCAGACCCTCCCAACTGTCCACCGTTCGCAATTCCACCGGTCGGCCCAGGCGCGCCGACAGGTGCTGGGCCAGCGGGCGGTAGGTTGCATCATTTTTTTCCCGGTCGGGCTGGAACATGCCCACTCCGAACTTGAGTGGAGCGCCTTGCGCCAGCACGGGTGTGGACCACAGGGGAGCAGACAAGGTGACGGCCGCTGCAGCGACCATCGAGCGACGGATGAGGTTCATGGGGTTTCTCCTGGGACAGGGACGGGTCTGGTGTTGGCGGACGCAAAGCGGCGCACGAATCGGCGATCAATGCGGTCTTTCCACAGCCAGGCCCAACGGCCGGACAAGCTGAAGCGTCCACGCGAGGCGATGGCACTGCCGTCTGCAGTGGACAGCAAGGACAGAAACGTGGATTGGGGTGTGTAAGGCTGCAAGGACGCCCCGGTCAGCGCCGCGCGCAGGTTGTGCGTCAGCACAGGTCCCATCCGGACCGCGTAGACCCCGGCTTTGGGCAAGGGCGTGTGCCATTGGGCGCAATCCCCAGCCGCAAAAATGCGGGGGTGGGACACCGAGCGCAGGCTGGTATCGATCAGCACGAAGCCTTCCGCGCTGGCGGCCAGGCTGCCCCGGCGGTCCGGGTCATGTTGCCAGGCATTGGCTTGAGCGCCTGTCGCCCAGAGCACCAGGTCGCTGTCACGCCCCTTGGCGTCACACCAGGCGGTGCCGAGTTGCACCGTGACGTTCGCGTCTTTCAACGCGCGCTGCGCCGCTCGCTGGGCGCTGGCGGGATAGCCAGGCAGAAGTTCAAGCCCCCGCGTCAACAACGCGCCTTGCACGTCACGGTCTGGTCGCAGCATGCGCAGCCGCCTCAGCACCGCCAGCAGGGATTCGAAACCCGCCGCACCGCCGCCCACGGCGGTCACCTGGAAGGGCCGGTTGCTGCCCTCCTCCTTGCGCCAGTCTTCGAGGAGCCGGTCGTAGCGGGTTCGCAATTGAGACAAGGGCCGCATGGACAACACATGGGCCGAAGACTCGCCTTCCGGCGGGGTCAGTGTCGAGCCGGTGTTGAGCGACAACCAGTCGTAGCGGAGCGATTCACCGTTGTCCAGGTGCACGCACTGTGTATCAGGGTCCAGGCGGTCAATGGCTGCCGACACCCAGCGCGCACCCGCTTGACCGCACAGGGCCGGGAAGTCGATGACGATCTCCTCGAACCCATAGGTGCCTGCCAGCCATCCGGGCACCATGCCCGAATAGGGGGCCAGCGCCTGGGGCGACACCACCACCAGATCGACGCCGGCCAGAGGCTCCTGCGACCAGGCTTGCAGTACCTGGGCATGGGCATGGCCCGCACCGGCCAATATCACGCGTTGCATGGCAGCCAGCCCTCCGGCAAGTGCGCCAGGTCTGCCGGCTCGTCGATGTCTGGCACGGCCGGCAGTTCCGTCCAGGGCAAACCGATCTTTCGAGCCCTGGCACGGGTGTCCTGCATGACCTGGGGCGTACTCCAGGTCATGTCCAGGAACAGCTCTGGTACGGGGCGCGTCAGGCCGACGAGTGCGTAACCCCCATCGAGTGCAGGCACGAACACGGCAGGAGCCAGATCGAGCGCCTGTTCGGCCTGCGCCAAGATGCGGGCATCGAGCGACGGGGCGTCGGTACCGATCAACAAGGCACGGCGGTGTACGGACAGCACCCGGCTCAAGGTCCGGTACATGCGCTGGCCCAGATCGCCTTCGCCCTGCAGCGTGAGATGCAAACGGTCACCCGACACGTCGCAGGCACGACCGAACGCCGGGTGCTGGTCGTTGGGCGAAACGCACAACTCGAGGTGCTCGACGGGCAGGGCCCGCGCCTGCTGCAGGGTGTGCTCCAGCAAACGCTCAGCCAGATTGGCAGCGCCCTCAGGGCCCAGTACAGGGATCAGGCGGGTTTTGGCCAACCCGGCCACAGGGGCCTTGGCAAAGACGATCAGGGCGGTGGTCATCGGTAAGCCTCTGCCAGTCGCTCGGGGGATTCGCCGCGCCAATAGCGCCAGCGAAGGCGCCACATCAGAAGGATGGTCGTCCACACGCCGCGGCTTTCCCAACGCCGGCCAGAGGTGGCCACCTGGGCACGCAGGCAGGCCGGTCGCGCCCATTGGCGTAGCCGCTTGGAGAGTTCGATATCCTCCATCAGTGGCTGCTCGGGGAAACCGCCGATGCGTTCGAAGGTGTCGCGCCGCACGAACAGGGCCTGGTCGCCGGTGGCGATCCCGCTCAGACGAGAGCGGGCATTCATGAGCGCCGCGACGACGCGCAACATCCAGGCGGAGCCGACGATCCGGACGTCAAAGCGCCCCCACACCGCACCGGCTGCGATAGCGTCCAGCACAAGCCGGTCGGCCTGTGGCGGCAGTTGGGTGTCGGCATGCAGGAACAGCAACACCTCGCCCCGTGCCTTCGCCGCCCCCGCATTCATTTGCCTCGCCCGGCCACGCGGCGCGGTGAGTACGACCGAGGCGTGCGCCTGGGCCTGATGGAAGGTGTCATCGTGGCTACCGCCGTCCACCACGATCACCTCGGCGCCCTGTTGCCTCAGGTGAGCCAAGGCACGCAGGGTGGCTTCAATGCCAGCGGCCTCGTTCAGTACCGGGACAATGATCGACAAGGCGACTGCGCTCATGGCGTTCCCTTGGCGTCATTGAGGCGCCAGTCATAGTCCAGGTAGGTGATCAACACCTGGGTGGAGCGGATGCGGGCGCGGTCGGCTTCGACGTCAGCCAGAGCGTCGGCGAAGCGAGCCGCCAACCCATGCAAGGAATAGATGCCTTGGTGGCCCAGCCGGAAGTCCTCGGCATACCAGTCGAAGATGCGTGACAGTTCTAGCTGTTCAGTCTTCGGGTTCCAGCGGTTGCGTTCCCGGTCAGCCATGAAGCGCTGCATTTGCGCATCCAGCTGCTGGTCAATCAGCTCGGGAACGTAAGCTTCCTCGCGCAGCATGGGGCAGCCGATGGAGGCACAGTTCACCGCAAAGTGGATGCGTGGATCGTTGTACACGCCGCGCTTGCGAAGCATGCCGTGTTCGATATCGTCGAGCGAGACCGTTTCACCCAACAGCGCAATCCAGCGCAACTTCCAGGGGGTGGACAGCCAGTTGCCCAGGTCCTTGATGGATGCGAGACGCGGGTAGCGCGTCAGGATCAACTCGACGGTGAAGGCGTTGTAGGCGTTGATCAAGAACGCCATTTGCTGCGCCCGGGTGAATGCCTCGAAATTCACCCGAGGCACCGCCGAGAGTTGACGCAGGTAGTCCTGCAACGCGCCCCTTTGCGCCAGGAACCCGGCGTAACGTACCTGGGAGGCGCGGCCGCCACGTTGCACCACCACGAGCGATTTGACCAAGCGGTTCCAGGCTGCGTGGGTGTGGTCGAAAGTCTGCGCCAGCACCAGGGGGGCGAACGCGGTGACGCCGAGCACTGACATGCATTGACGCCGTGTGAGCCTCATGCGCGCTCCCAAGCGTGAAACCTTTCCAACCAGCCCAAGACCCTCTGCGGCGCGTGTGCACGTTTCCACTCGCCGGCTGCGTACTTGTTGGCTTCAGAGAGCGTGGGGTAGGTGTGGATGGTGCCCAGGATCTTGTTCAGGCCCAAGCCGTGCTTCATGGCCAGCACGTACTCAGCCAGAAGATCGCCCGCGTGTTCCCCGACGATGGTCACGCCCAAAATCTTGTCTTTGCCAGGCACCGTCAGAACCTTGACGAAACCGTGTGCGGTGCCGTCGGCAATGGCACGATCCAGGTCGTCGATGCCGTATTTCGTGACCTCGAAGGCAATGCCTTTGTCCTGTGCTTCGGTTTCCGACAGGCCCACGCGGGCCACTTCCGGATCGGTGAAGGTGGCCCACGGGATGACCGAGTAGTCGGCCTTGAAGCGTTTGAAGCGTCCAAACAGGGCGTTAACCGCCGCGTACCAGGCCTGGTGTGCAGCCGTGTGGGTGAACTGGAACGGACCCGCCACATCGCCCACCGCGTAGATGTTGGGGTAGAGCGTTTGCAGGTAGTCGTTGGTCTCGATGGTCTTGCGCGGCGTGAGCGAAATTCCCAGTTCTTCCAGTCCATAACCGCTGACGCGCGGGCTGCGGCCTACGGCACAGAGCAGTTCATCGAAAGGCACGGCAAGTTCCTCGCCACCGTGCTGGACGATCAGGCGCTTTTCACCATTGGCCATCTCCACACGCACCGCCTGGTGCCCGGTCAGGATGTTCACCCCGTCGGCGCGCAGCGAAGCTGCAACGAACTCGCTGACTTCAGGGTCTTCGCGCACCATGATGCGCGGCGCCATCTCCACCTGTGTCACCTCGCTACCCAGGCGCGCGAAGCTCTGTGCCAGTTCGCTGCCGATGGGGCCGCCGCCCAGCACGACCAGCCGGCGGGGCAGTTCAGTCAGGTTCCATACCGTGTCGCTGGTCAGAAAGCCTGCCTCTTTCAAACCAGGAATGGGCGGAACGAAAGGGCTGGCCCCGGCGGCAATGACGATGTTGCGGGTACTCAGGGTCTGGGTGCCTCCATCGGCCAGCGTCATCTCGACGGTCCAGGGCGAAGTGATGCGCGCATGTCCTTGCAGCACCTGCACCCCCAGCCCCGTGTACCGCTCCACCGAATCGTGCGGCTCGACCTCACGAATCACGCTGTGTACCCGCTGCATCACAGCGGCAAAATCCAACGTACCCTGGGCGTCCCGCAGCCCAAAGGTCTGCGCCTTTCGCAGTTGCTTGATCGCCTTGGCCGAGCGAATGAGGGCCTTGCTCGGCACGCAGCCGTAGTTCAGGCAGTCGCCGCCCATCTTGTGGCCTTCAATCAGCGTCACCTTGGCCTTCACGGCAGCGGCGATATAGGCCGACACCAGGCCGCCCGCGCCTGCCCCGATGACCACCAGGTTGCGGTCAAAACGCTTGGGACGTTCCCAGCGCGCATACAGCTTGCGCCTTTGCAGCGCGCCCACCACGAACTTCGCCAGCAGCGGAAACACCCCCAGAAGTGCCAGGCTCCCCAGCAGGCCGGGAGACAGCACGTCACTCGTCGATTCGATCGCCGCCAGCTGGGTACCCGCGTTGACGTAGACCGCCGTGCCCGCCAGCATCCCAACCTGACTGACGATGTAGAACTTGCGTGCCCCCAGCGTGGTCAGGCCCATCAGCAGGTTGATCAGCCAGAACGGAAACACGGGCACCAGCCGCAGCGTCAGGAGATAGAACGTGCCATCTTTGGCCAGCCCGTCGTTGATGGGCCGCAGCAGCTTGCCGAAGCGCTGCTGGAAGAAGTCGCGCAGCAAGTAACGCGATACCCAGAAAGCCAGCAGCGCACCCACGCTGGAGGCGAACGACACCAGCAGAAGACCCAGCGCCCAGCCGAACATAGCACCCGCAGCCAGGGTGAGGATGGATGCGCCCGGAAATGACAGCGCGGCAGCCAGCACATACACCCCAAAAAAGGCAAGGGCCGTCTGCAGCGGATGATTCGTGTAGAAGCTGGCCAGCGTATCTCGGCTGGCCTTGAGCTGCTCCAGGGTCAGCCACTGGCCCAGGTCCCAGTGCAGGTAGGCCATCCACAGGACCAGACCACCCAGCAACAGCAAGAGCCACCGGACCCAAAGTCGGGGCGCACCCATCATGACTCTCCGGCGGCACACGCGAGCTTCTGGCCGCTGGGTTCAGTTTCCAGGGCGCCACCGCAACTGCTGCCTTGTCCAGCCGTGCAACCGTAGCAGTGGTCCGCCACGCGGATCGGGGTGCCGGTCACATTGGCACCAAGGAGGTCGCGCAGGTGCGGCCTTGATGCGGTCCCCAGCGTAGCCGGTATGCCCAGCATCTGGTTGAAGTCGCAGTCGTAGAGGTAACCCTGCCAATCCACACTAAGAAGGGTTCGGCACATCACCGTCTGAAGATTTTCAGAGCGATAGGATTCCTTGAGCAGGCGCATGTAGCCCTCAAAGCTACCCTTGCTGACGAGGGTGCTGCCAAAACGCTGCACCGGCATGTTGGTGATGGCAAACAACTGATTGAAGCGGATGCCGAAGTGCTGCCACAGCTCCCGCTTGTAGTCGGCCTCGAGGGGACCTTGTGCGGGTGGCAGCACGGGACCCTGTGGGTTGTAGACGAGGTTGAGCGTCAAGCCAGAACCGGGTTGTCCATAGCCCAGTTCATTGAGCAATTGCAGGCCCGCGATGCTGCGCTCGAACACCCCATCTCCGCGCTGGCGATCCACGTTCGAAGGCGAATAGCAAGGTAGAGAAGCCGTTACTTCGACGCCCTGTTCGGCCAGGAACTCGGCCAGCCCTTCCTGCCCAGGCTCCGAGAGGATGGTC
>JBIKMY010000072.1:0-8003 GCA_044358945.1 Rubrivivax sp. | reverse complement strand
ATCGCTTGCACAAGCCTCGCGTCGCATGCGCATCAGCGCCCGCAACACACCCACCTGGTAGGCCGCCCGAGCACCGCCGCCGCTGAGCACCAGGCCGGTGACGGGGTGGTCGCTCACACCCAGAGCTCCCACGCCCGGTCAGGACCGCGCCGTGCGGGAAGTGGGCCGCCCCGTGCCATCAATCGGCCTCGTACACCACTTCAGCCTGGGCCCCATGCGCCAATTGGCGCCAGCGGCTCAGCGCTTCCTCGCAGGGCCAGAATCGGCCCTCTTCACCCAGGTCGATCTCGGCCACCGCCGATGGGCGTTGCAGGCGCACGCGCACGCCCAGGCCCTGGACCATCTCGCCCTGCTCGGTGTCCAGCCGCCGCGCGGGCCAGGTGCGGATGAGCTCGGCCACCGGAGGTTGACCGCCGTTCAAGGACACGGCCAGATGACGACCGAAGCGCGCACGTGCGGCGGGCAGGTCCCACAACTGTTGCACCGTGAAACGCAAGCCGCCGCTGAAGCGGTCCGACTGCACGCGACCCTGGGCGATGAGCAGCGCGTCTTCGGCGAGCAACTCGCGCTTCTCGTCCAGCAAGTCTTCGTTGACCACGCTCTCGATCGCTTCGGAGCCGTCGTCGAGCTTGAAGATCGCCGCCCGGCCCCGCTGACCGTTGACGACCCGCAACTCCCCCACGATGCCCGCCAACAACTGCGGCTCGCGAGAGTCGGCCAGGTCGGCGATCTGACGGCGGGCAAAACGCCGCACCTCCTGCGCCGCCTCGTCGAACAGATGGCCGGAGAGATAGAAGCCCAGGGCCGCCTTCTCCAGCATCAGCTTCTCGCGCAGGGTCTGCGGCTCCGCGTGGGCCAGCGCCGGCTCCTGCGTGGAAGAACCATGGGCGTCGGGCTCGTCGCCAAAATCGAAAAGTCCGCCTTGCAGGGCATGGGCTTCCTGGGTGTCGGCCCAGTCGAAGGCCAGGCTCACGCTGGCGAGCGCCGCCGCGCGATCCGGGTGCAGCGCGTCAAAGGCACCCGCCTTGATCAGCGCCTCCACGGCGCGCTTGTTGACCTTCTGCCGGTCCACGCGGGCGCAGAAGTCGAACAGACTGCGAAACGGCCCGCCGCCCTGCCCGGCCGCGCCCTCGCGCGCCGCGACGATGGCCTCGATGGCGCCCGAGCCCGTGCCCTTGACGGCCCCCAGGCCGTAGCGCACCAGACGGTCGCTCACGGGTTCGAAGCGCCACACGCCGCGGTTGATGTCGGGCGACTCGAAGGCGATGCCGAAACCCTTGGCGTCGCCCAGCAGCACCTTCAGCTTGTCGGTGTCGTCCATCTCCACCGTCATGTTGGCGGCGTAGAACTCGGCCGTGCAATGCACCTTGATCCAGGCCGTGTGGTAAGCCAGGAGGGAATAGGCGGCGGCATGGCTCTTGTTGAAGCCGTAGCCCGCGAACTTCTCCATCAGGTCGAACACTTCGTCGGCCTTGGCCGCGTCGATGCGCTGCGCGCCCGCGCCTTCGCGGAAGATGGTGCGCTGCTGGGCCATCTCTTCGGGCTTCTTCTTGCCCATGGCGCGACGCAGCAGGTCGGCACCGCCCAGCGAGTAGCCCCCCATCACCTGCGCGGCCTGCATCACCTGTTCCTGGTAGACGAAGATGCCGTAGGTCTCCGACAACACCGGCTCCAGCAGCGGATGCGGGTAGACGATGTCCTCGCGCCCGTGCTTGCGTGCGCAGAAGCTCGGGATGTTCTCCATGGGCCCGGGGCGGAACATCGCGTTCAGCGCGATCAGGTCCTCCAGCCGGCTGGGCTTGGCGTCGCGCAGCATGCGCTGCATGCCGCCGGATTCGAACTGGAACACGGCCTCGGTGCGGCCTTCGGAAAACAGCCGGTAGACCTTCGCGTCGTCCAGCGGCAAGGCCTCGTAGCTGAACTCGGCGCGGTCGGGGCGCCGAGCGCGGATGAAATCCTTGGCCAGTTCCAGGATGGTCAAGGTGGCCAGGCCCAGGAAGTCGAACTTCACCAGGCCGATGGCCTCGACATCGTCCTTGTCGTACTGGCTGACGGCCGCGTCGCTGCCGGGCTGCTGGTACAGCGGGCAGAAGTCGGTGATCTTGCCCGGGGCGATGAGCACGCCGCCCGCGTGCATGCCGACGTTGCGCACCAGGCCCTCCACGCGCGCGGCCAGGGCCAGCAGCTCGGCCACTTCTTCCTCGGCCGCCTCGCGCTGCTCCAGTTCAGGGGCTTCCTTGCGTGCGTAGATCACGCCGCCATCGGGCTCCTCGGGCACCTTGGCCAGCGTCACCGTCTTGCCGGGTGGCGCGGGAATCAACTTGGCGATGGAATCCACATGGCCGTAGCCCATGCCCAGCACCCGCCCCACATCGCGCAGCGCTGCCTTGGCCGCCATGGTCCCGAAGGTGGCGATCTGGCTCACGGCGTCGCGCCCGTACTTCTGCTTGACGTAGTCGATGACGCGGTCGCGGTTGCCCTGGCAGAAGTCGATGTCGAAGTCGGGCATGGACACCCGCTCGGGGTTCAGGAAGCGCTCGAACAGCAGCTTGTAGCGCAGCGGGTCCAGGTCGGTGATGCCCAGCGAATAGGCCACCAGCGAGCCCGCACCCGAGCCCCGCCCCGGGCCCACGGGGCAGCCATTGGCACGCGCCCAGCCGATGAAGTCCCCCACGATCAGGAAGTAGCCGGGGAAGCCCATCTTGATGATGACCCCGATCTCGAACTCCAGGCGCTGCTGGTACTCGGCGCGGCAGGCTTCGCGCTGAACAGGATCTGGGAAGAGCTGGCCCAGGCGCCACTCCAGCCCCTGCACCGACAGATCGCGGAAGTGGTCCTCGATGGGCGTGGGCGTGCCGTCCGCGCGCAGCGGCGTGGGGAAGTCCGGCAGGCGGGGCTTGCCCAGCGTCAGGCGCAGATTGCAGCGCCGCGCGATGTGCAAGGTGTTCTCCAGCGCCGAAGGCAGGTCGGCGAATAGCGCCTGCATGTCGGCCGCCGGCCGGAACCACTGCTCGCGCACGAAGCGCTTGACCCGCCGGGGGTTGGCCAGGGTCTCGCCCTCGGCGATGCACACCCGGGCCTCGTGGGCCTCGAAGTCTTCGGGCTCCAGGAACTGCACCGGGTGCGTGGCCACCACCGGCAGACCCAGCTCGGCCGCCAGCGGCACGCTGGCCTGCACCAGGGCTTCCTGGCCCGGCAGACCGGCGCGCTGCAGCTCGATGAAGAACCGTCCAGGGAACAGTTCGGACAGACGCAATGCCACCGCCCTGGCGCGCTCGGCGTCCTGCGCCAGCAAAGCCTGGCCCAGCGCCCCGTTCTCGGCGCCGGACAGGCACAGCAGCCCGCCTGACAGGGTCTGCAGCCATTCCCACTTCACCCAGGCCTGGGCCTTGTGCACGTGAGTGGTCCAGGCCCGGGCCAGCAGCTCGCTCAGATTCAGGTAGCCCTGGAAATCCTGCACTAGCACCAGCAGCCGGCTGGCCTGGCGCTCGGCGCCCTCCGGTTGCATCCACAGGTCGGCACCGATCAGGGGCTTGACACCCTGGTCCCTGCAGGCCTTGTACAGCTTGACGGCGCCGAACAGGTTGGCCAGGTCGGTGATGGCCACAGCGGGCTGGCCATCACGACGCGCGGCCGCCACAGCGGCGTCGATGCGCAAGGTGCCATCGACCACGGAAAACTCGGTGTGCGTGCGCAGGTGGACGAAGCTCATCGGCTCATTGTAGGAACCGGCCGGGACCTGGCCAGAACCCAGCCTGAGCCCGGCCTGATCCCGCACTGCGACGGGGCCGACGCCTAGAATTCCGCCCGCCATGGACCCCATCCTGAACGTCAGTGCCTACCGCTTCGTGCCCGTGCAGGACACCGCAGCGTTGCAGGCCAGCGTGTTGGCGCGCGCGCAAACCGCGGGGCTGAAAGGCACCGTGCTGATTGCCCAGGAGGGGCTGAACCTGGCGCTGGCCGGGCCGGCGCCAGGCCTGCGGACCTTTTTGGGCTGGCTGCAAGCCGATGCACGTTTTGCAGACCTGCCCCTCAAGGAGAGCTTCAGCGTCGAGATGCCTTTTCGCAAGCTGCTGGTCAAGGTCAAGCGCGAGATCATCCGCATGAACCGGCCGGCCGTACGCCCCGCCGCCGGCCGTGCCCCGGCCGTGTCTGCCCGCACGCTGGCGCGCTGGCTGGCGCAGGGGCGTTGCGACGAGGGCCGCCCTGTGGTGATGCTGGACACCCGCAATGCGTTCGAGGTGGACGCCGGCGCTTTTGACGGCGCGCTCGACTGGCGACTGGGCAAGTTCAGCGATTTCCCGCTGGAACTCGAAGCCCGCGTGGACGAATTGCGCGACAAGACGGTGGTGAGCTACTGCACTGGGGGCATCCGCTGCGAAAAAGCCGCGTTGGTGATGCGCGATGCCGGCCTCACCCACGTCCACCAGCTCGAAGGCGGCATCCTGCGCTATTTCGAGGACACGGGCACCGCGCCGGGATGGAGGGGCGATTGCGTGGTCTTCGACGACCGCGCGGCGCTGCGCCCCGATCTGAGCCCGATACGGGCGATCCCACCGATGACGACGCCGCACGGGGCAGCGACTTGATCGCCCTGCTGACCCGGCTGGCGGGGGTGTTGATCCTGGCCACCGCGCTGGGGGTGGCCTTGTCCCGGGCCCCGGACCGTCCGGTGGAGACGCTGGTGGCCCGCTGGGCGCTCCCGCCCAGCGATTTCGTCGAGGTCAAGGGGATGGTGGTGCATGTGCGAGACGAAGGGCCGCGGCAAGACCCCGTGCCCGTGGTGCTGGTGCACGGCACCGGCGCCAGTCTGCACACGTGGGAGGGCTGGGTGCAGGAACTGAAGGCGCAACGCCGCGTCATCACCTTCGATCTGCCCGGTTTCGGTCTGACCGGCCCCTTCGCCGGCCAGTACGTGCCCGACGACTACCGGGGTGACGCATACGCCCGCTTCGTGCTGGATCTGATGGACACGCTGAAGGTGCAGCGCTTCGTGATCGGGGGCAACTCGCTGGGCGGGGAGGTGGCCTGGCGCATGGCGGTGGCCGCGCCTGATCGCGTGCAACGCCTGGTGCTGGTGGACGCCGCGGGCCCGAGCTTCACACCCCAGTCGGTGCCCATCGGGTTTGCCATCGCACGGCTGCCGGTGATCAACCGACTCGGCGAGCACCTGCTGCCGCGCGCGCTCGTCCGGACCAGCCTGACCAACGTCTACGGCAACCCCGACCGTGTGACCTCGGCCCTGGTCGACCGGTATTTCGAACTGACCCTGCGCGAAGGCAACCGCCGCGCCCTGAGCCAGCGCCTGGCCACCTGGGTGCCGGGCGAGGGACAGGACAGGATCGCCACCCTGCGGCTGCCCACGCTCATCCTCTGGGGGGGGCAGGACCGCCTCATCCCCCCCGAAGTCGCAAAGGTCTTCAAGAGCGACATTGCAGGCAGCGAGCTCGTGATGTTCGATGATCTCGGTCACGTGCCGCACGAAGAACAGCCCCAGCGCACCGTGCAGCCCGTGCTGGCCTTCCTGGCCAAGCCCGCCCCTGGCGCACCTTGAGCAGCCGCCCAGCCACCCGACACTTTTCAGATGACCTCACCTTCACCAGCACCCGCATCTCTGTCTGAGACCTCGCCCACGGTCGCCGCGTCTTCCAGCGACGCCCACACGCCACCGCTGGCGGCGCCTGTCCGGGCGGGCCGCAAGGTGTGGCTGAGCACCCTGGCGGCCACGCTGGTGGTGGCCTTTGGTGGCTACCTGGTGACCGGCCGACCCGACGCCATCGATGGCACCCCTTCCATGGCAGCCGCCTCGCCGGCCGAGGAGACTGAGGCCCAACCTTCAGCCGAGCAGATCGCCGAGATGGTGCAGCGGTTGGCCGATCGTCTGAAGGAGCGTCCGGAAGATGCCGAGGGCTGGACCATGCTGTCGCGCTCCTACCTGGTGCTGGGGCGGCTGGACGAAGCCGCGCAGGCCAGCGAGCGCGTGCTCAAGCTCAAGCCCAACGACGCCCAGGCCCTGGCCGACCACGCCGACGTGCTGGCCATGCGCGCCGGGCGCGTGCTGGACGGCGAGCCGATGAAGCTGATCGAACGCGCGCTGCGACTCGACCCTGACAACCTCAAGGCGCTGGCGCTGGCGGGCGCGGCCGCCTTCGACCGCGGTGACGGTGCGGAAGCGGCGCGCCTGTGGGACCGCGTGGCCCTGCTCGGCCCGCCCGGCAGCCCGGTGGTGCAGCAGGCCCGTGAGGGCGCAGCCGAAGCGCGCAAGATGGCCGCTGAGCGCGGCGCAGGAAATGCCGCGCCGGCTCAAGGCCAGACGCAGGCGCCGGCT
Source organism: Rubrivivax sp. (assembly GCA_044358945.1). Taxonomy (GTDB): domain Bacteria; phylum Pseudomonadota; class Gammaproteobacteria; order Burkholderiales; family Burkholderiaceae_C; genus Rubrivivax. The sequence goes on along the minus strand of JBIKMY010000072.1, from coordinate 1,675 downwards.
CCCGCTCAGCCCCTGCCACAGGCCCCGGGCGCCACGCAGAAAGCCGCCGTCGCCGGCCCCACGGTACGCGGCACCGTCACCCTGTCGGCCGCGATGAAGGCCCAGGCCAAGCCGGAGGATACGGTGTTCATCTTTGCGCGCAACGCCGAAGCGGGCCCGGGCGGCAGCCGCATGCCCTTGGCGATCGTGCGCAAGCAGGTCAAGGACCTGCCCGCCACCTTCACCCTGGACGACAGCCTGGCCATGGGCCCGGGCATGGGCCTGTCCTCCGCACAGAAGGTCGTCGTCGGGGCGCGCATCAGCCGCAGCGGACAGGCCATGCCGCAGCCTGGCGACCTGGAAGGCCTGTCAGCCCCGGTGGCGGTAGGCAGCCAGGGCGTGACGGTGGAGATCTCCCGCGCCCTGCCCTGAAGGCCCGGGTCAGTTCAAGGTGGACGGATCCACGTTCGCCCCGCAGACGATCACGCAGACCTTCTCTGTAGGGGCGGGCTGGACCACACCCTCCCACAAGGCCGCCAGTGGGAGCGCCGCGGCGGGTTCCACCGCCAGACGCCACTGGCTCCACATCCGCCGCTGCGCGCGGGCGATGGCGTCATCACTGAGCAGATGAACCCCCGCGATATGGCGCCGGCTCATCGCCCAGGCGATGTCGCCGATGCGCCGGGCGCCCAGCGAGTCCGCGGCCAGGCCTGAGACGGCGACATCCACCGGCTCACCGGCCGCCCGCGCCGCATGCAGGGTGGGGGCGTTCACCGGCTCCAGCGCGTCCACATGGCAACGGCTGTCGAACCAGGCAGCCAGACCCGCCACCAGGCCGCCGCCGCCCACACTGACCAACACGCGGTCTGGCAGGCCGGCCTCCTGTTCGATCTCCAGCCCCAGCGTGCCGGCACCCACCACCACCTCGGGCTGGTCGTAGGCGTGCATGAGCAGCGCACCGGTCTGCGCCTGACGCTGCAGGCAGGCCTGCAGCGCCTGCGGGTACAGCGCACCCTCCACGGTCACGCGCGCCCCCAGGGACGCCAGCTTGGCGCGCTTGGCCTGCGGCGACACCTCGGGCAAAAACACCTCGCAGGGCACCCCCAGGGCCTGCGCCGCGGTGGCCACCGCGATACCAGCGTTGCCGCCCGAGGCGATGACCACACCGGCCTGCGGCACCGGCAGGCTGCGCATGCGGTTGAACATGCCCCGCGCCTTGAAGCTGCCGCTGACCTGCAGGTGCTCCAGCTTCAGCCACACCTCGGCCACGTCCAGGCCGAGCTGTCGCCCGGGAACGCGCCACAAGGGCGTGCGGCGCACATCCTCAGCAATGCGGCGGGCCGCTGATTCAATGGCGGCGTGGTCGACCATCGCCAGGGTGGGGTCCAAGGATTCGCTCATCGCCCTATGCTATCGAACTGACGGGGCACCAAGTCCCGCACCAATACCGCACCGATACCCGAGGATGCCGTCCACATGAGTTCGCAGCCCGCAGTCCCCTCCCCCGCCGCCCTGGAATGGGCGCAGCGCCTCATCCGCTTCAACACTGTCAGCCACGAGTCGAACCTGCCGCTGATCGAGTGCATCGCCGACCACCTGCGCACCCTGGGCGTGCAGCCGCGCCTGACCTGGGACGACGACCGCCGCAAAGCCAACCTCTTCGCCACGCTGGGCGCGGGCAAGCCCGGGGGCGTCA
>JBIKMY010000070.1:0-8111 GCA_044358945.1 Rubrivivax sp. | reverse complement strand
TCTCACCCACGGTCCATGCCTACATCGACCGCGTCACCGCGCTGCCCGCCGTGGCGGAGTGGATCACCGGTGCGATGGCGGAGCAGCGGTTTGTGGTGGAGGACGAGCCGTATCGGTTGGGGCGCTGAACCGCCCCTCACCACTGCCCATAAAACACCCCCGCCTTCTTGTGCGAGGCGGTGCTGCGCTCCACGGCCTCGTCGCTGAGGGTGGTGCGGTGCTTGCGGCGGGCCAGGAAGTCGAGCAGGCGCTCACGCAGGTGCTGGCGCTCGCCTTCGGTCGAGGCCTCGCGCCCCAGATCGTCGAACTGGTCCGGGTCGGTGCGCAGGTCCCAGAGTTGTTCGGGCAGGTCCAGCCAGTTGACGTAGCGGTGCGTGGCGGTGCGGATGGAGAACGCGCGTGACTGCTGCGGGGTGCGGCCAAGTGCGAGGCGGGCGCCCTTGAATCCGTAGTCCAACTCGCTGTACACGAAGTCGCGCCACATCGGGCTTTGCCCGTGCAACAGCGGCAGCAGGCTGCGGCCTTCCACGCGGTGGCTGGGCACGGGCACGCCCAGCGTCTCCAGGATGGTGGGCACCACGTCCACGCATTCGACGAAGCGATCGTCCACACGGCCGCGGGTGGCATCGGCCTCGCGCCGCGGGTCGGCCACGATGAAGGGCACGCGCTGCACGGTGTCGAAGAACTGCTCCTTCTCGCCCAGCCAGTGGTCACCCAAGAAGTCTCCGTGATCGGCGCAGAAGATCACCAGCGTGTCGTCCAGGCGGCCCATGCCCGCCATCTCGTTGAACAGGCGCCCGAGGTGATCGTCGAGTTGCTTGATGAGGCCCTGGTAGGCCGGGCGCACGTGGCGCACCACCTCGTCGCGCGCGAAGGTGGCGCTTTCCTCATGCTGCCGGTAGGCCGCCAGCACCGGGTGGGCGTTGTCCAGTTCCGAGGTGCGCTTGACCGTGGGCAGGCAATGCTCGTAGCGGTACATCGCGTGGTACGGCGCGGGCGCCATGTAGGGCCAGTGCGGCTTCACGTAGCTCAGGTGCAGCACCCACGGGCGGCTGCCCTGGCGGCGCATGAAGGCTATGGCCTGGTCGGTCATGTAGGCCGTCTCGGAGTGCCGCTCCTGCACGCGGGCGGGCAGGTGGACGTTGCGCATGTGCCAGCCGCTGACCACCTGGCCGCCCTCGTCGATGGCGGAGATGACGTAGTCGCTCCAGGGGTTGGGGCTGTCATAGCCCTGGGTGCGCAGCCAGGCGCCGTAGCCGTCGGCATCTCCAGTCTCGTGGTGGCCGTCATGGCGGTCCACTTCGTGGAAGCCCCCGCGTGAGAGCAGATGGCCGAGCTCGCTCTGGCCCTCGATGGACAGGCGCTTCAGGCCCTCCAGATCCGGCATGACGTGTGTCTTGCCAGCCAACCAGAGGTCTGGTGCCGCGTCACCGCAGCCCTCGGCATGGGCCCGGATCATCTCGCCCAGCGTCACCTCGCCCAGCGGCAGCGGCACGCGGTTCCAGGTGGCACCGTGGCTGATGGGGTAGCGGCCGGTGTAGTAGCTCATGCGGCTGGGGCCGCAAACACCACTGGTGACGTAGGCCTGCGAGAAGCGCACGCCGCGCGCGGCCAGGGCGTCGATGTTGGGCGTGTGCAGGTGCGGGTGGCCGGCGCAGGACAGGTGGTCCCAGCGCAGCTGGTCGGCCATGATGAAGAGGACGTTCATGGGGAACCTTTGTTCAGGGGTGGTCGGCCAGGATGAGGTCGGCGGCCTTCTCGGCGATCATGAGGGTGGGGGCGTTGGTGTTGCCGGAGACGATCTGCGGCATGACCGAGGCATCCACCACGCGCAGGCCGGCCACGCCGCGCACGCGCAGGCACGGGTCCAGCACGGCGCGGTCGTCACCGCCCATGCGGCAGGTGCCCACGGGGTGGTACACGGTGACGGCGGTGGCGCGCACCCAGTCGGCCAGGGCCGCGTCGGTCTGCGCGCCGGGGCCCGGGTCGGCCTCTTCGGTGATCAGGGCCTGCAGCGCCGGCTGCGCCGCGAGCTGCCGCATGAGGCGCACGCCACGAACCGTGCGGGCGAGGTCGTCGGGGTTCGAGAAGAAGTGGCCACACACCGCGGGCGGCACGCCCATGTCAAGCGCAGTGGCCTGCACGGTGCCGCGGCTGCGCGGGCGCAGCACGCACACCGAGAGCTGAAAGCCCGAGGCCCGGTGCGGCGGGCGGCCCATGCCGTCGGCCGTGAACTCCACGACGTGCAGTTGCAGATCGGGACGGGGCAGCCCAGGCTCGCTGCGCAGGAAGGCGCCGGCGCGGATGGGCGCCTGGGCCAGCCGGCCGCGGCGCCAGGGCAGGTACTTCAGGGTTTCAGCGAGCAGTCGGTGCTTGCCGTGGTACAGGTCGTTCAGGCTGACGGGCGCGCGCAGGGTGTAGCGCAGCTTGGCCTGCAGATGGTCTTGCAGGCCCTGCCCCACCGCGGGCGCGGCCACCCGCACCGGCACCCCCAGGCCCTGCAGCAAATCCGGTGGGCCGATGCCCGAGACCTGCAGCAACTGCGGGCTGTGCACGGCGCCGGCGCACAGCAGCACCTCGCGGGACGCGCGCACGGTCTGGCGGCTGCCGTCGGCGCGCAGCACGTCCACACCCGTCACACGCAGGCCGTCGAAACGCAGCTGCTGCGCGCACGCTTCGGTCCACACCGTGAGGTTGCGGCGCTGACGTGCCCGTGCCAGAAAGGCCCGGGCCGCACTGGCACGCCGGCCGCCCTGCAAGGTGTGCTGGTAATAGCCCGCGCCGAGTTGCGAGGGGCCGTTGAAGTCGGGGTTGTGCGGCAGGCCCATCTGCACGCCGGCGGCCACCACCGCGTCGCACAGGCGATCGCCCCTGGGGGGCGTAGTCACGGGCAGGGGGCCGTCGGTGGCGTGCAGCGGGCCGGCAGGCAGGCCTCGGTTGCCTTCACTGCGCAGGAAGTAGGGCCGCACCTCCTGCCAGCCCCAGCCGGTGCAACCTTGCGCCGCCCAGTCGTCGTAGTCCTGCGCCTGGCCGCGGATGTAGATCATGCCGTTGAGCGAGCTGGTGCCGCCCAAGGTACGCCCGCGCGGGCAGGGGATGCGGCGGCTGCCCATGGCGGGCTCGGGTTCGGTGGGCAAGCGCCACTCGATGCGCTCGTCGCGCAGGGCGAACTGCAGACCCAGCGGCAGGTGGATCCAGGGCGAGCGGTCCTCGGGGCCGGCCTCCAGCAGCAGCACCCGGTGGCGGCCGTCGGCACTCAGCCGGTCAGCCAGCACGCAGCCGGCCGAGCCGGCGCCGATGATGATGAAGTCCCACTCGGGTTCACCACCCGACCGCAGACCGTGGGAGAGGGTCATGGGGCAGACAACCAGGCCGTCAATCCAGCCCCAGCTGGATGCGCCGCACCACCTCGCTCCACTTACGGCCGTCGGCGGCCAGCATCGTGGCGGCCTCGGCAGGAGTGCCGGCCACGACGATCTGGTCGCCGGCTCTGAGCTTCTCGCTGACGTCGGGTGCCTTCAGGGCGTCCGAGATCAGCTGGCGCATTCGCGCCACGATGGGCTCGGGCGTGCCCCGCGGGGCCATCATCACCAGCGTGAAGTCCGCCAGGTAGGCGGGGTAGCCGGCCTCGGCCACGGTGGGCACCTCCGGCAGGGCCGGGGAGCGCCGGCTGCCCGAAACCGCCAGCGCCATCAGCTTGCCCGCACGCACTTGCGGCAGCACCGTGGGCCCGGCCAGGAAGCCGCAGGCCACCTGGCCGCCGATGACGTCCTGCATGGCGGGGGCCGGGCCCTTGTAGGGCACGTGCGTCATGTCGAAACCGGCCATGGACTGCAGCAGCTCCATCGCCAGATGCCCCGGCACGCCGGCGCCGCCCGAGGCGTAGGACAGCTTTGAAGACTTGGCCTTGGCCACCAGCTCGGCCAGGGTCTTCACGCCCACGGCTGGGTTGCACACCAGGGTCTGGTTGAAGGACGTGCCCACGGTCACCGGCATCAGCGCCTCGGGCTTGAAACCCAGGTTCTTGTAGACGTGCGGGTTGACCGTCATCACCGTGTCGGTGATCCACAGCCAGGTGTAGCCATCGGGTGCAGCGCGCGCCACCTCGGCGGTGCCCAGGTTGCCACCGGCGCCGGGCTTGTTCTCGATGACGATGGGCTGCTTGAGTGCGAGCTGCATCTTCTCGGCGGCCAGGCGCATCACGATGTCGCTCGGCCCGCCCGGCGGGAACGGCAGGATGACGCGGATGGGCTTGTCGGGCCAGGTCTGAGCCGCGGCAGGTGCCAGCACAGCAGCCAAGGGCAGGCACAGCACCAAGCGGGCCAGCAGGCGTCGATGAAGGGTCATGGTGAGGCTCTCCTGTTCAGTGGATCTGCAAGTTCAGGTCACGGTACAGCGCATCGGGGCGTCAGATGTTGCGACCGCCGTCCACGTCCAGGCACACGCCCGTGAGGAAGTCGGCCTCGTCGCTGGCCAGGTAGACCGCTGCGCCGGCCACATCCGCGGGCTTCGTGAATCGGCCCAGCGGGATGCGGGCCAGAAAGCGCTGGCGGTTCTCGGGCGTGTCGGGCAGGCCCATGAACTGCTCCAGCATCGCTGTCTCGCCAATCATCGGGTTGACCACGCACACGCGGATGTTCTCGCGCGCCAGCTCCAGCGCCAGGCCCTTGCTGGTGGTGATGACCGCGCCCTTGCTGCCGGAATACCAGCACAGCCCCGGCCCGGGGCGAACCCCCGTGGTGGAGGCCACGTTGACGAACACGCCCGATGAACCGCCGGGGTTGGCACGCATGGCCGGCACGGCCACGCGGTTCATGTGGAACAGGCTCTTGACGTTGACGCGGTAGAGCCGGTCGAACTCGTCCTCGGTCACGTCCAGGTGCGGCTTGTTGACGTGGGTGACGCCCGCGTTGTTGACCACAATGTCCAGGCGCCCATGAGCCGCGACGACGGCGTGCACCAGGGCCTGCACGTCCTCGGCGCGCGACACATCACAGCGCACGAAGCGGCCGCCGATGCGCGCGGCCACCGCCTGGCCCTGGGCCTCGTTCAGATCCGCCACCACCACCTGCGCGCCCTCGGATGCGAAGCGCTCGGCAATGGCCGCGCCAAACCCCGAGGCCGCACCGGTGACGATGGCGGATTTGCCTTGGAGCCTCATGTCGCCACCCCCGCAGGGCTTTCAGCTTTCAGGCGCTGGCGGACGATGTGCCGCGCCATGTTCAGCGCCTGGTCGTGCGTGGTGGCCACGGGCTGGAAGCCCGGCGAGGCGTCCAGGATCTTCTGCTGCGCTTCGATCATGCTGCGGTCCTCGGCAAAGGCGGTGCTGACGTCCTGGAAGATGGCCTCGGTCATGGCCGGGTTGGCCAGCTCGAAGTTCCGGGCCTGGCAGAAGAAGTAGTGCGTGGTGCGCGCGGTCTCCGGCGTCTGCACCGAGGTGTGGCGGAACTTCATCGCCACCTCGGCGATGCGCCCCTGGGGCGCGCCCGTGCCCACCGGGGCCGAGCCCGCGTCCATGCGCATGAAGGCCGGCGGGTGCCACTCGTAGATCTGCCAGCGGTCCACCCGACCCTGGAAGCGGGCCACGCGCTGGTGGTTGGGGGGCATCTCGTCGTCCAGCGCCCAGCGCGTGATGCGCAACCCACCATCGATGGGCTCCACCTGCGCCCGCACCTGCGCGTTGCGCGCCGTGCCCAGCGTGGTGGGGTGCACGTAGGAGAGGTGGGCGAAGTCCAGCAGGTTGTCCACCACCAACTGCACATGCGCCTGGTAGTGGATGTAGCCCGGCTTCATGGCCCACTCGGGGCTGCTGTGCCAGAAGAAGCTGAGGATGGTGGCCGGGTCGGCCTGCTCGGGGTCGCCCATCCAGATCCACACGAAGCGGTCCCGCTCCACCACGGGGTAGCTGCGCACCCGCGCCATGGGCGGAATGCGCTCCTGGCCCGGCATCTCGACGCAAACGCCCGCAGGGTCGAACTTCAGCCCGTGGTACAGGCACCGCACGCAGTCGCCCTCCTTGCGGCCGATGGACAGCGGCGCGGCCCGATGGCAGCACCGGTCATCCATGGCCACCACCGCGCCGTCCGCCTTGCGGTAGAACAGCAGCGGCTTGCCCAACAGGGTGCGAGGGAACAGCGCGTCTGGCCCGATCTCGTGGTCCCAGGCCGCGACGTACCAGGCGTTCTGGATGAATTGGTCGGGGAGGTAGTTTTCGGTCATCTTTTGCGTCGTCAACTGCTTCGCGTCACGAGGACGCGCGGCATCCCCCTCCGCACATGTCCCCCGGCCCAGGCTTACCGCCCGGGCCTCCTCCTTTACTTCGCTGCGGGGGATGCCGCGCGCCCTCGTGCTGCCAGCCGCTCGCTGGGTCAGCGGCCTGTGCGCAGTGAAGTAAAGGGGGAGGCGTCGGCCCTGGCCGGCGCCGGAGGACATGAACGGAGCACAGGCCGATGAGCCAGCGAGCTCGCACGATGCAGCGCCAGGTGCTCTGTCACTTGACATGTACGGAGCACAGGGCGCCAAGCCACCGGGCCCGCGAGGTGCTACGCCAAACTCATCAATCCGCCCTGAACCCCGTCGCCTTCACCACAGGCGCCCAGCGCGCGGTCGACGCCTGCTCGAGCCTGGTGAGGTCAGCCGGGCTGCCGCCACCAGCTTCCAGCGCCAGCTTGCCGAAGCGGTCCAGTACCTCGGGGTTCGTCAGGGCCTTGTTCAGGGCGCGGTTCATGGCCTCAATGGCCGGCGCGGGCGTCTTGGCAGGGGCGTACATCGCAAACCAGCCCGAGGCCACAATGTTGGGGAAGCCCGACTCCTTGAACGTGGGCACGTCGGGCAGCACGGCGCTGCGCTTGTCACCCGAGGTGGCCAGGATGCGCACCTTGCCGGCCTTGTGGGCCTCCAGCGCCTCCAGCAGCACGTCAATGCCGGCGGAGACCTGCCCGCCCATGATGGCGTTCATCATGGCCGCGCCGCCGGCAAAGGGCACGTGCACCATGTCGGCCTTGGCCTCGCGCGAGAGCATCTCGCCGAAGAAGTGCGGCAGGCTGCCCGGTGCGGGGGAGCCGAAGTTGGCTTTCTGCGGGTTGGCCTTGAGCCAGGCCACGAACTCGGGGATATTCTTCACCGGCAGGCTGGCGGGCACCGACAGCGCAAAGTTGAAGCTGCACACATGGCCCACGGGCGCGAAGTCGGTGGCCGGGTTGTAGTTGAGCTTGGAGAACACCAGCGGCGCCAGCACCGGCACCACGATGGGGGTGATCATCACCACGCTGCCGTCAGCCGGCGCAGCCTTGAGCAGATCAGCGGCCACGCGGCCGCCGGCACCCGCCCTGTTTTCGATCAGGATGTTGGCCTTGAGATCGTCCTTCATCTTCTCGGCCAGCACCCGCGACACGATGTCGATCGAGCCCCCCGGTGGAAAGCCCACCAGCAGGCGGATGGTCTTGTCACTCTGCGCGTAGGCGGCAGGCAACAGGCTGGCAGCGGCGGCCAGGGCGGTGAAATCGCGGCGCTTCATGGGGTGACTCCTAGGCTAAGCCTCATCGTCCCCGGGTTGTACCGGGGTTGTGAAGCGCAATCTAGCCGCCCAAAATGAATTGATCTAATCAATTGCCCCGAGGGTTTACACGAGTGTCTGAGGCTCTTATCGGTGCGGCTGGCGGTGCCCGCATGGCAGACCCCCAGGCGCTGGGCGACCTGCTGCTGTACCGCCTGAGCCGTCTGGCCGGCGCGGCGGGCGTGCCTGCGGTGCGCCTGTGCGAAGGTCGCTACGGGATCACGCGCCGCGAATGGCGCATGCTGGCACTGCTGGCCGAAGGCGCTGCGATGCATCCTTCCACCTTGGCGATGCAAGCCCAGCTCGACCGCGCCCGCACCTCGCGCGCTCTGTCGGCGCTGGTGGCCAAGGGCTGGGTGCGCCGCACCGTGCAGGCCAGCGACCAGCGCTACGCCCATGTGGAACTCACCGACAGCGGGCGGCGCCTGCACGCCCAACTCTTCCCCGAGATCGCGGCGCTGAACCGCGAACTGCTGAGCGTGCTGTCGCCCGAGGCCGTCAACGCGCTGCAGGCCATGCTCGACCGCTTGCAAATCCAGGCTGACCACCTCGCCGC
>JBIKMY010000069.1:0-8146 GCA_044358945.1 Rubrivivax sp. | reverse complement strand
AAGAGTTCTGGCAGGACCTGCTGAAGGTCACCGGCGGGCGCACCAATGAGGCGCTGGCACGGCGCGTGATCCGTGACTCCGCCACCTGCCGGCCCTGGATGCGCAAGCACGGCGTGTTCTTCCAGCCTTCGCTGTCGGGTGCCCTGCACACCGCGCGCACCAATGCCTTCTTCCTGGGCGGGGGCAAGGCCCTGGTCAACGCCTACTACCGCAGCGCGGAGAAGCTGGGCGTACAGATCCGCTACCGCACGCGGGTCACGGCGCTGGAGCTGCAGGACGGACGCTTCGTCGCTGCCATGGTGAAAGGGCCTCACGGGCCGCACGGCGAAGAGCGCATCGCCGCGCGCGCCTGCGTCCTGGCCACCGGGGGCTTCGAATCCAACCGCGAGTGGCTGCGCGAGGCCTGGGGCCGCAACGAGCACGGCGAATGGCCGGCCGACAACTTCCTCATCCGGGGCACACGCTTCAACGACGGCACTCTGCTGAAGTTCATGCTGCAGGCCGGGGCCGATTCGATTGGCGATGCGACACAGGCCCACATGGTGGCCATCGACGCGCGCGCGCCGCTGTACGACGGCGGCATCTGCACGCGCATCGACTGCGTCTCGCTGGGCTTGGTGGTCAACCGCGATGCGCAGCGCTTCTACGACGAGGGCGAAGACTTCTGGCCCAAGCGATATGCCATCTGGGGCCGTCTGGTGGCGCAGCAAAGAGGTCAAATCGCCTGGGCGGTGATTGATGCAAAGGCGGTAGGACAGTTCATGCCGCCCGTCTTCGAGGGCACCCGCGCCCACACCCTGCACGACCTCGCGGATCAACTGGGCCTGGACCAGGCCCGCTTCGTGCGCACGGTGCAGGAGTTCAACGCCGCCTGCCGCCCCGGCCACTTCGACCACACGCGCCTGGACGACTGCCGCACCGAGGGCCTGAAGCCCGTCAAGTCCCACTGGGCTCGGCCCATCGACACACCGCCCTTCTTTGCCTACGCCGTGCGCCCAGGGGTCACCTTTACCTACCTGGGCCTGAAGACCGATGAGACGGCCGCCGTGCGGTTTGGCGGACAACCAAGCCCCAACCTCTTCGTGGCCGGCGAAATGATGGCCGGCAACGTGCTGGGCCAGGGCTACACCGCGGGCGTGGGCATGAGCATCGGCACCGCCTTCGGCCGCATTGCCGGCACCCAGGCCGCGGCTGCCGCGTTGGCGCAGGAGGATGCCCATGCAGGCGCTTGAAGCATTGGTGAAGGACGCCGTGGCCACGGCCCAGGGCGCCACGCCGCCAAGCCCCGCGGAGGCGGAAGCGGCGCGGGTGCTGCAGATCTGCAATGGCTGCCGCTATTGCGAAGGTTTCTGCGGCACCTTCCAGGCCATGACGCGGCGCCTGGAGTTCCCCAAAGCCGACATCCACTACCTGGCCAACCTGTGCCACAACTGCGGCGCCTGCCTGCATGCGTGCCAGTACGCGCCGCCGCACGAGTTCGCCATCAACGTGCCCCGCGCCATGGCGCAGGTGCGGCGCGAAACCTACACCACGCACGCCTGGCCGGCCCCGCTGGGCGCGCTGTACCAACGCAACGGCTTGACGCTGGCGCTGGCCCTGGCGGCATCGCTCACCGTGATCCTGATGCTGGGGGTGGCGGCCCAGGGCTCCTGGGCGCAGTTGTGGTGGCACGCGCCCCTGGCGGGAGACTTCTACCGGATCTTTCCGCACAACATGATGGTGGCGATGTTCGCGCCGGTCTTCGGCTTCGCCGTGCTGGCGCTGGGCATGGGTGTGGCGCGCTTCTGGAAGGCGCAAGACCCGGGGGCGCTTGATGCCCCCTTGCGCGGCCCGGCCCGCGCCGAGGCGGCGCACCTGGCCCTGAGCCTGAAGTACCTGGGCGGCGGACACGGCGAGGGCTGCCACGACGAGGACGATGCCTTCACCGAACGGCGCCGACGCGCCCACCATCTCACTTTCTACGGCTTCATGCTGTGCTTTGCGGCCACTTCGCTGGCCACTGTTTACCACTACGCCTTCGGCTGGGTGGCGCCCTACGGCTTCAGCTCCGCACCCAAGCTGCTGGGCATGGCCGGCGGCATCGCCTTGACCATCGGTACCGCCGCCCTGTGGCGTCTGAACCTGCGGCGCCACCCGCTGCACGGCGACGACACCCAGAAGCCCATGGACCGCGGTTTCATCGCCCTGCTGTTCGGCACAGCGGTCACCGGCCTGGTGCTCACCCTGATGCGCGACACGGGTGCGCTGGCCCTGCTGCTGTGCGTGCACCTGGGCTTCGTCATGGCGCTGTTTGCCACCCTGCCCTACGGCAAGTTTGCCCACGGCCTGTACCGCAGCGCGGCGCTGCTGAAATGGGCCATCGAGAAGCGCCAGCCCCTGTCGCTCAAGCTCGGGTCAGAGTGACTGGCAGAACCCTGTGAACACCCACCACACTCGACGCACCGCGTTGCGAACCCTGGCCGCATGCTGGAGCGCCGCGGCCTTCGGCGCCTGGCAAACCCCTGCCCATGCACAAGGCGCCGGACGCTTTCCCGAGCGGCCCATCTCACTGCTGGTGCCCTTTGCGCCGGGCGGCATCGCCGATCTCACCGCGCGCGCTGTGGCCGAGCAGATGGGGCGCAGTCTGGGTCAGCCGGTGGTGGTGGAGAACAAGCCCAGTGCCGGCAGCATCGTGGCCAGCCAGGCCGTGGCCACGGCCCGCCCGGACGGTCACACCCTGCTGCTGATGAGCAACGGCCACGCGGTGAGCGTGTCGCTGTTCAAGAAGCTGCCCTACGACCCGCAAAAGGACTTCGCGCCCATCAGCCTGCTGGGCAGCTTCGACCTGGGCCTGTTCGTCCCCGCGAACTCACGCTTCAACTCTCTGGCGGAGCTGATTGCCCACGCCAAGGCCCACCCCGGCAAGCTCAACATCGGCACCATCGCCGTAGGCAGCACGCAGCACCTGGCGGCCAAGCTGTTCGAGACCCTGGCCGGCATTGACGCGGTGGTGGTGCCCTACCGGGGCAGCCCAGCGGTGCTGACCGCGCTGCGCGCGGGCGAACTGGACCTGGCCTTGGAGATCACAGGTCCCATGATGAGCCACCTGACAGCCGGGGCCGTGCGGGCGCTGGCAGTCTCCTCCGACCGTCGCAACCCGGCCCTGCCCGACGTGCCCACGGTCCAGCAGGCAGGCGTGGCCGGCTACAACGTGGCCTCCTGGAACGCCCTGGCCGCGCCGGCCGGCACCCCGCCCGAGGTGGTGGCCCTGCTGCAGCGCGCCGTGCGCGAGGCCCTGGCCACCGCGGCCGTGCAGGACAAGCTGGGCCGTATCGGCATGCGCCTGAGCGCCTCCTCGCCCGCAGAACTGCAGACGCTTCTCGCCAGTGAGATCCGTCGCTGGGGCGAGGTGATCCGCAAGGCGAAGATCGAGCCGGAGTGAGCGCCCTAGCGCCCAAGCACCCCAGCGCCCAAACGCCCGACCGCACACCCCCAGTCACCGACGCCCAGACTCTTCCTTCACTGCCCACCTTCCCCGCCCGAGCCCACCCCACCATGCAACTCGCCACCTGGAACGTCAACTCCCTGGCCGTGCGCCTGCCCCAGCTGCTGGAGTGGCTGGCCGCGCATCCGGTGGACGCCATCGTGCTGCAGGAGACCAAGCTCACGGATGACAAGTTTCCAGTGGCCGAGATCGAGGCGGCGGGCTACCGAGCACAGTGGTTCGGTCAGAAGACCTACAACGGCGTGGCGCTGCTGTCGCGCACCGAAGCCGCCGACACGGTGCGCAACATCCCGGGCTTTGCCGACGAGCAGGCGCGTGTGATCGCGGGCACAGTCGGCGGCGTGCGGGTGATTGGCGGCTACTTCCCCAACGGGCAGGCGCCGGGCAGCGACAAGTTCGCCTACAAGTTGGGCTGGCTGGACGCGCTGCGCGCCTGGGTGGCGCAGGAACTGGCGGCACACCCGCAACTGGTGCTGCTGGGCGACTTCAACATTGCGCCGGAAGACCGCGACGTGTACGACCCCGTGGCCTGGGCGGGCCAGATCCACTGCACCGACGAGGAACGCGCCCACTTCCGCGCCCTGCTCGAGCTGGGCCTGCACGACGCCTTTCGGCTTTTCGAGCAGGCTCCGAAGTCCTGGAGCTGGTGGGACTACCGCAATCTGGCGTTCCGCAAGAACCAGGGTCTACGCATAGACCATATCCTGGTGAGCGAGGTCCTCAAGCAGCAGGTCAGTTCCTGCGCCATCGACAAGGCCCCGCGCCGCAACGAGCGTCCGAGCGACCACGCCCCCGTGGTGGTGACGCTGCAGCAGCCCGGCTGACGCCGGCCGGCCTACTCGTCGTCCAGGCCCAGTTCCTGGATCTTGCGGGTGATGGTGTTGCGCCCGATGCCCAGGCGCTGCGCCGCCTCGATGCGCCGGCCCCGGGTGACATCCAGCGCCGCGGTGATCATGCGCGACTCGAAGCGCCGGGTCAGGGTGTCCCACACGCCCTCCTGTCCTGAAGACAACAGGGCCCGCACCTCGCGCTCCATGCCGGCCACCCAGTCCTCCTCAGCGGCCGGGGCCGGGCCGTAGACCACTGGCGGTACCGCAGGCGTCGCGGCTGCGGCCGGCCTCCCCGGCGCCTCGCACATCTCGGCAGCCGGGGAGGCCCCGGGCGCGATGGACGGAACGACCGGGGTCTGGGCCGGCTGCGGCGCCACCGCACTCAAGGACGGGCGGGGCGAGGCCTGCAACTCCGGCGGCAGGTCTTCCACCTCCACCACCTGGGCCGGCGCCATCACCGTGATCCAGTGGCACACGTTCTCCAGCTGGCGCACATTGCCAGGGAAGTCAAAGGCCACCAGGCGCTGCAGCGCGGCTTCGGAAATGCGCTTGGCATCCACGCCCAGTTCCTTGGCGCTGCGGGCCAGGAAGAAGCGCGTGAGCATCGGGACGTCCTCCCGCCGCTCGCGCAGCGGCGGCAGACGAAGCCGGATGACGTTCAGGCGGTGGAACAGGTCTTCGCGGAACACGCCCTGCCGCACGCGCTCTTCCAGGTTCTGGTGGGTGGCCGCGATGACGCGCACGTTGGCCTTGAGAGGCTGGTGGCCGCCCACGCGATAGAACTGGCCGTCCGACAGCACGCGCAGCAAGCGCGTCTGCAAGTCGAAAGGCATGTCGCCGATCTCGTCCAGAAACAAGGTGCCGCCGTCGGCCTGCTCGAAACGGCCGCGCCGGGTGGTCTGCGCACCCGTGAAGGCGCCGCGCTCATGGCCGAACAGCTCGGACTCCAGCAGGTCCTTGGGAATGGCCGCCGTGTTGATGGCCACGAAAGGGCCGCCTGCACGCGGGCTGTGCTTGTGCAGGGCGCGGGCCACCAATTCCTTGCCCGAGCCGCTCTCACCCGTGATCATCACCGTGACATGGCTCTGGCTGAGCCGGCCGATGCCGCGAAACACGTCCTGCATGGCCGGTGCCTGGCCCAACATTTCGGGCATCGCGCCGGGCCCGGCTTCCACCACGTCTTCACGCAGGCTCTCGTCCACCGCACGGCGGATGAGTTCCACCGCCTTGGGCACGTCAAAAGGCTTGGGCAGGTACTCGAAGGCACCGCCCTGGAAAGCCGAGACCGCGCTGTCGATATCCGAGTAGGCGGTCATCACGATCACCGGCAGCCCCGGCATGCGCGCCTTCACCTTGGACAGCAGCTCGATCCCTGAGCCCCCCGGCATGCGGATGTCGCTGACCAGCACCTGCGGCTCGTCGTCGTCCAGGGCAGCGAGCACATCACGGCCCGAGGAGAAGCTGCGCACAGCCAGTTGCTCCCGCGCCAGCGCCTTCTCCAGCACGAAGCGGATGGAGTGGTCGTCGTCGACGATCCAGATGGGTTTCATGCGGTCGGCCTTCGGGCCCTGGGTCTTCAGGGCAGCGGAATCGTGATCGTGAACACCGTCCGGCCCGGAACACTGTCGCAGGTGATCGTGCCATGGTGTTGCTGCACGAAGGTCTGCGCCAGCGTCAACCCGAGGCCGGACCCCCCCTCCCGCCCCGAGATCAGCGGGTGGAAGATGTGGTCACGGATGTCCTCGGGCACGCCCGGGCCGTTGTCCTGAATATGCAATTCCAGTGCCAGTCGGAAACGCTGCTTGCCGACCGTCACCTGACGGGCCACCCGGGTGCGCAAGTCGATGCGGGCATCGCCCTGCGCGATGCGGTCCGACAGGATCTGCGCGGCGTTTTGCACGATGTTGAGCACCGCCTGGATCAGCTGCTCACGGTCGCCCCGGAACTCGGGCAGCGAGGTGTCGTAATCACGCGCGATGCTGAGCCCGCGCGGGTATTCGGCCAGCACCACCGAGCGCACCCGCTCGCACACCTCGTGGATGTTGACATCGCTCACCAGATGGGGACGGCGATGGGGGGCGAGCAGCCGATCCACCAGCGCCTGCAGGCGGTCGGCCTCGTGGATGATGACGGTGGTGTACTCCGACAGCTCCGGCGAGGGCATTTCCATGGCCAGCAGCTGCGCCGCGCCGCGGATGCCGCCCAGCGGGTTCTTGATCTCGTGCGCCAGGTTGCGCAGCAGTTCCTTGTTGGCCTGGGCCAGGCCCACGGAGCGTTCCTCGCGGTCGATGCGGGTCTGCTGCTCAATCTCGATGAGCTCGACCACCAGCCGGTCGAAGCGGTCGGTCTGTGCCACCAGCACCTGCACCGGCAGCGGCTCGGCCGAGCCCAGCGCCAAGCGGCGCAGGTGGCCCTCGAAGCGCCCGGTGGCCACGACGTTGGCTGCCGTCGCGGCCAAGGTGGAGCGCAAGGGCCCGGGCTCGACCATCCACTCCAGCAGATTGCCGCGCAGCAAGGTCTTGCGGGACACGCCCAGGGTGTCTTCGAGCTTGGCGTTGGCAAACAGGCACTCGCCCGAGGGCCGCACCACCGCCACCATCGAGGCCAGCAGGTCGAAGGCCTCCAGCCGCAGGGTCATCGGGTCCGGGCTCAGGGCAGCACCCTCCTGGCCTTCACTGCGGCAGCTTGGCCAGCTCGCGGCGTATGGCGGCGACGTCGGACTCCTTGCGCCCGATCACGGCCCGCATCTCGGCCACCCGTTGCTGGTACAGCGCGAAGTTGCGCTCGTCGCCCCGGCGCTCCGGCTCGCCGTTGTTGAACTCGCGCCTCAGTTGCTCCAGACGCTCTTCCTCGCGCCGCAACTCGGTTGTGAGGATGCGGCGGGCCTCGGCGTCGCGTGCACGCTGAACAGCAGGGTCCACCCGGGCCTCGGGCCGCGGGGCGGCACCGCCGGGGGCCGCAGCGCCACCCGCCGTGGCAGGCGGGCTGCCTTGCGGGGTACCGGCAGCGGGCACCGAAGCAGGCGCGGGACGCCGCGCGGACTGGGTGACGGTCAGGGGCGCACCGTCGATGACCCGACAGTTACGCTCACGGGCTTCCACGGGCGAGACGGCGTCGGTGTAGAGCACGGGCGGGCCGGGGCAGCGGTACACCGGACGGGCCACGTCCTGAGACTGCGCGGGCAGGGCCAGGATGCAGGCCCACAGGCCTGCCCCTGCCAGCAACTTGCAGCGCACGGGACGACGCAGGTATTCCATGAAGCAGTGACGGACAAAAGACGGACACACATTGTGGCGCCTGGAAGCAAAAAGGGGTGACCCGCAGGCCACCCCTTTGCGAAAAACCGCCAGCCGTTACAGGCTGTAGTACATGTCAAATTCCAGCGGGTGGGTGGTCATCCGGAACTTGGTGACTTCCTGCATCTTCAGGTCGATGTAGGCGTCGATGTAGCTGTCGGTGAACACGCCGCCCTTGGTCAGGAACGCGCGGCCCTTGTCCAGGTAGTCCAGGGCCTGGTCCAGGCTGTGGCACACCGTCGGGATCTTCGCGTCCTCTTCCGGCGGCAGGTGGTACAGATCCTTGGTGGCGGCCTCGCCCGGGTGGATCTTGTTCTCCACGCCGTCCAGGCCCGCCATCAACATGGCCGAGAAGCCCAGGTAGGGGTTGCACAAGGGGTCCGGGAAACGCGCCTCGATTCGCCGGCCCTTGGGATTGGCCACGAACGGGATGCGGATGGACGCCGAGCGGTTCCGCGCAGAGTACGCCAGCTTCACCGGCGCCTCGAAGCCAGGAACTAGGCGTTTGTAGCTGTTGGTGCCAGGGTTGGTGATGG